>NZ_JBFAMM010000029.1:0-95751 GCF_040656535.1 Streptomyces sp. NPDC049887
GGAGAGTAGGACACCGCCGAACAATTCTTCTGGGAAAGCCCCGGACCGACACGGTCCGGGGCTTTTTCGCGTTCCGGGGAGACCCGGGCACGGGTCGCTGTCCGGCCCGCCGAGAGAGCCGTCCGCCGGCGACGAGAATGCGCCACCACTGCTGACACACACTCAGTAAGCCCGCCCGTGGGCGATTAGGAGCACTCGTCAGTTCGGGGTATGCTTCATTCCGTTGCCGCGCGGGAGACCGCAAGAAGCGACAGGCCCCTATAGCTCAGTCGGCAGAGCGTCTCCATGGTAAGGAGAAGGTCAACGGTTCGATTCCGTTTGGGGGCTCCGGACGGAAGAAGGCCCCCGCCTCACGGCGGGGGCCTTCTTCGTGGTGCGCTTCCGTCAGTTCGCGTGGGGCTCCGGGACGCGCATCGCGAGGATCGCCATGTCGTCCGAGGCGGGCTCGGCCGCGAAGCGCTCGACAGCGCGGAGAACGCGTGCCGCGACCGCGCCGGCCGTCAGGCCCGTGCACGTCGTCAGAACGTCGGTGAGGCCGTCGTCGCCGAGCATGCGTGTGCCCTCACGGCGTTCAGTTACACCGTCCGTGACGCAGAGCAGGACGTCGCCCGGGTCGAGAGTGACGGTCTGCTCGTACAGTTCCAGGTCGTCCATCACGCCCAGCAGCGGCTGCGGTTCGGCCGCCGGCGCCACGGTGCCGTCCTGGCGCAGCCGCAGCGGCAGCGGGTGTCCGGCGCAGACCACCTTCAGGAGAGCCGAGCCGTCCTCCTGTGGCCAGAGTTCGCCGTACAGCAGTGTGAGGAAACGGCTGCGGGCGCCCTCGTCGAGGATCGCCGCGTTGAGGCGTTCCAGCACCGCCGGACCGCCGAAGCCCTCCCGGGCGAGCAGGCGCAGGGCGTGCCGGGCCAGACCGGTCACCGCAGCGGCCTCCGGCCCCGTTCCGCAGACGTCGCCGATGGCGAAGCCGTACGCACCGTCGCGGATCGGGAACAGGTCGTAGAAGTCCCCGCCGACCTCGTTGCCCTCGCCGGCCGCTCGGTAGATGACCTCCACCTCCACGCCCGGCACCTGGGGCAGTCCCGGAGGCAGCAGACTGCGCTGCAGGGACTGGCTGATGGCCGTGCGCTCCGAATAGAGCCTGGCGTTGTCCAGGGCGAGGGCGGCCCGGCGGGACAGGTCCTCGGCGAGTTCGAGGATCTCCTGACGGAAGTGGTCGTCGGACGGCTTACCGAGCGTGAGCATGCCGATGACGCGGTTCCGGGCGACGAGGGGGAGGACCACGGTCTCGCCGCCGACCGCGGAGGCCGTGGCCAGGGTGGTGCCGATACCCGACGACACATGGGCGGCGCCGAGGCCGAGTTCACGCATGGAGGTGCGCAGCGCGGCCTGGTGCGCGGCCTCGGCCGGGGCGGTCCACACGCGTGCCCCGGGAGTGGGAACCGGGTCCGGCGGGTCGATCCTGGCGAGCAGGGCCTTGAGGCCGTCGATGCGGTCCTCGTCCTCGTGGAGGACGTACGAGAGGTACGGCTCGGAGGACTGGTCGGAGATCGTGTACACGGCACACCAGGTGGCTAGCGTCGGCACCGTCATCTGTGCCATCAGAGCCAGGGTCTGGTCGCGGTCGAGGGTGCCGGCCAGCAGGTCCGAGGCCTCCACGAGGAAGCTGAGGGATCCTCGGCGCAGCCGCTCCAACTCGCCCAGGCGTGCGGACTCGACGGCGAGCGCGATGCGGTCGGCGGCGAACTGCAGGCGCAGCGCCTCCTCGTTGGAGTAGCGGCCCGAGGCTTCGGCGGCCACGCCCAGGGAGCCGGTGAGCCGGCCCTCGACCTTGAGCGGGACGGTGACCACGGACCGCATCCCGGTGCCGCCGAGGAGGGGGACGGCCCCGGGGACCGCGGTGAGATCCTCGTGGACGGCGGGCATGCGGGCCGAGCCGTAGCGTCCCGTGCCGGCCTCGACCGGGACCCGGGCGAAGCGCTGGCGGGCCGAGGGGAGTCCGGTGGTGGCCCGCACCTCGAGCTCCGTCTCGTCGTCGGTGGCCAGCAGCAGGAACGCGGCGTCGCCGTCGAGCATGTCGCGGGCGCGTTCGACCGTGCGCTGGAGCAGGCCGTCGAGGTCGTCGGGCGCCGGGGAGCCGATGAAGACCTCGAAGGGATCGGCGTTGCGGTGGTCGTGGCCGGCGCCGTCCGCGGCGGGCGCGCGCGTCGGAGTCTGGAGCACGGCTCGCTCGTAGTCGCGCACCAGGAGGCAGACGGTGGACGCTTCGCCTTGGGTGTCGCGCACGCGGAGGTGGGAGGCGTAGACGGGGACGACGCGGCCGTCCGTGCCGCGGATCCCGTAGCTGCCCTCCCAGCGGGAGAGCTGGAGCGCCTCGGCCAGGCCGGTGCCGGTACCCGGGGTGTGCGGCCAGGCGGCGAAGTCGCCGAGGGGCTTGCCGAGCACCTGGTCCGCCGCGTACCCGAAGAGGTGCTCGGCGTCGTCGTTCCAGGAGCCGATCGCGCCGTTGCGGTCGATCTGGACCACGGCGACGCGGACGCGCTCGTCGGCGACGGGAAGGAGGTCGGGCGGAAGGACCGGACCGGCCGAGCGGGTGCCCACCGCGCGCTGCGGCAGGTCGAGTTGGAACCAGACGTGCTTGTGCGTCGGTGTGTACTCGACGCCCCAGCGCGATGCGAGCGCGGCGCAGAGCAGCAGTCCGCGTCCGTTCTCCCGGTCGGGGTGGGCGACGGCCCTGGTGCCGCCCTGCATCGGGATCTCGCGTTCCGGATAGCGGTCGGCGACCTCGACCCGTACGCCCTCCCCGGTGCGCAGGCAGAGCACCTCTGCGGCGGTGCCGGCGTGGATCACCGCGTTGGTGACGAGCTCACTGGTGAGGACGACGGCGTCGTCGACGACGTCGGAATGCCCCCAGCCCTGGAGGGTGTCGCGGACGAAGGCACGCGCCGTGGCCACCGACCGGCCGACCGGTTCGAAGCTGGCAGCCGCCCGTGCGGTGATCTCGGAACTCTTCGTACGCGTCTCGACGCCCGGCTCGGCCATGGTCGATGTCCGCCCCTCCCGGTGCCCGGTCTGGTAGTCCTTGCGCCATGCCGCCCCCCGCCGGGCGACCGGGGCGGTTGGACAGCCGGATGCCAGGTTACTTACCTTCGCTGTCCGAGCGGATGCCGGTCACCGCCGTTTCCGCCTTCTAGGGGTGGGGACGCTATGCGAAGCTGCCGAACTGTTATGGCCTGGTTCGGCTGCGGTGAAACACTGGGAAAGCTTCCTGAGACAGCCTGAGCAACATGGTCAACCCCCGCGGGAGGGACACGGTGGAGTCTGGTGCAACGGCGCGTGGTGCCGGCACGCGCGCACAAGGCGGACAGTCCCGGAGGAATCAGTCACGCGGGGGAACGACCGCGGTGGACACCGCGGCTCTGAACCGGCTCCTCGCGGCCCTGTCGGCCATGCGGGACGGGAACTTCCGCAAGCGGCTGACGGTCTCGGGCGACGGCGTCATGGCCGAGGTCGCGGCCGTCTTCAACGAGGTCGCGGACCGCAATCTGCATCTCACCGGGGAACTCGCGCGGGTCCGGCGTGTCGTCGGCCGTGAGGGAAAGCTCACGGAACGGCTGGATCCCGGTGCCTGCGAGGGCTCCTGGGCCGCCGCGATCGAGGCGTCCAACGAGCTGGTGGACGACCTGGCGCGCCCGGTGTCCGAAGTGGGGCGGGTGCTGTCGGCGGTCGCGGAGGGCGATCTGGAGCAGCGCATGGAGCTGCGATCGCACGCGGAGGAGGGCTCGGACGGGGCGGTCCGGCCGCTGCGCGGTGAATTCCTGAAGGTCGCGCGCACGGTGAACAACCTCGTGGACCAGCTGTCCGCGTTCACCGACGAAGTGACACGGGTCGCACTCGAGGTCGGTACCGAGGGCAAACTCGGCGGACAGGCCCAGGTGCGTGGTATGTCCGGTTCATGGAAGGACCTCACGGATTCCGTCAACACGATGGCGTACCGGCTGACGGCTCAGGTGCGTGACATCGCTCTCGTGACGACGGCGGTCGCCAAGGGCGACCTCTCACGCAAGGTCACCGTGCATGTCGCCGGTGAGATGCTTCAGCTGAAGAACACCGTCAACACCATGGTGGACCAGCTGTCCTCGTTCTCCTCGGAGGTGACCCGGGTCGCCCGTGAGGTGGGCACGGAGGGCGAGCTCGGCGGCCAGGCGGTCGTGCCGGGCGTCGCCGGTGTGTGGAAGGACCTGACCGACTCCGTCAACACGATGGCGGGCAATCTCACCTCGCAGGTGCGGGGCATCGCCGAGGTCACGACGGCCGTCGCCAACGGCGACCTGTCGCAGAAGGTCACGGTGAGCGCGCGTGGCGAGGTCGCCCAGCTCGCCGAGACCATCAATCAGATGACCGAGACGCTTCGGACATTCGCGGATGAAGTGACCCGTGTGGCGAGCGAGGTCGGCGCCGAGGGGCTGCTGGGCGGTCAGGCGCAGGTGCCGGGTGCGGCCGGTACGTGGAAGGACCTGACCGACTCGGTCAACACCGTCTTCCGCAACCTGACGACCCAGGTGCGGGACATCGCGCAGGTGACGACGGCGGTCGCGAACGGCGACCTGTCGCAGAAGGTCACCGTCGACGTCGCGGGCGAGATGCTGGAACTGAAGAACACCGTCAACACGATGGTGGACCAGCTCCAGTCGTTCGGTTCCGAAGTGACCCGTGTGGCGCGGGAGGTCGGTGTCGAAGGCCGGCTGGGCGGTCAGGCCGAGGTGCCGGGTGCGGCGGGCACGTGGAAGGACCTGACCGATTCGGTGAACACGGCGTTCCGCAACCTCACCGGCCAGGTGCGGGACATCGCGCAGGTGACGACGGCGGTCGCGAACGGCGACCTGTCGCAGAAGGTCACCGTCGACGTGGCCGGCGAGATGCTGGAACTGAAGAACACCGTCAACACGATGGTGGCTCAGCTGTCCTCGTTCGCCGACCAGGTCACGCGCATGGCCAGGGACGTGGGTACGGAGGGTCGGCTCGGCGGTCAGGCGCGGGTCGACGGGGTCTCGGGCACCTGGAAGGAGCTCACCGACTCCGTCAACTTCATGGCCGGCAATCTGACCTCGCAGGTGCGCCAGATCGCCCAGGTGACGACGGCCGTGGCGCGCGGTGATCTCTCGCAGAAGATCGACGTGGACGCGCGCGGCGAGATCCTGGAGCTGAAGAACACCATCAACACGATGGTGGACCAGTTGTCCGCGTTCGCGGAGCAGGTGACGAGGGTCGCCCGCGAGGTGGGCACGGACGGGCGGCTCGGCGGTCAGGCACAGGTACCCGGCGTGGCCGGGGTGTGGCGGGACCTGACCGACTCCGTGAACGGCATGGCCGGGAACCTCACGGCCCAGGTCCGCAACATCGCCCAGGTCGCCACGGCCGTGGCGCGCGGTGATCTCTCGCAGAAGATCGACGTGGACGCGCGCGGCGAGATCCTGGAGCTGAAGAACACCCTCAACACGATGGTGGACCAGCTCTCGAACTTCGCGGAGCAGGTGACGAGGGTCGCCCGCGAGGTGGGCACGGAGGGCATCCTGGGCGGCCAGGCCGAGGTGCAGGGGGTCTCGGGCACCTGGAAGGACCTCACCCAGTCCGTCAACTTCATGGCGAACAACCTCACCAGCCAGGTGCGGAACATCGCCGAGGTGACGACGGCGGTCGCCAAGGGCGATCTGTCGAAGAAGATCACGGTCGATGCCAAGGGCGAGATCCTGGAGCTGGTCACGACCGTCAACACGATGGTGGACCAGCTGTCCAACTTCGCCGACGAGGTCACGCGGGTGGCCCGTGAGGTGGGTACGGAGGGCATCCTGGGCGGCCAGGCCCGGGTGCGCGGCGTCACCGGCATCTGGAAGGACCTCAGCGACAACGTCAACCTGATGGCCAACAACCTGACCAGTCAGGTGCGGAACATCTCCCGGGTGTCCTCCGCGGTCGCCAACGGCGATCTGACCAAGAAGGTGACGGTCGAGGCGCGCGGCGAGGTCGCCGAACTCGCCGACACCGTGAACACGATGGTGACGACCCTGTCGTCGTTCGCTGCGGAGGTCACGCGGGTGGCCCGTGAGGTGGGTACGGAGGGCATCCTGGGCGGCCAGGCCCGGGTGCCGGGCGTCGCGGGGACCTGGAAGGACCTCACCGAGTCGGTGAACTCGATGGCGTCCAACCTGACCGGTCAGGTGCGCCAGATCGCGACGGTCACCACGGCCATCGCCAAGGGCGATCTCACCAAGAAGATCGACATCGACGCCCGGGGCGAGATCCAGGACCTGAAGGACACCATCAACACGATGGTCGACCAGCTGTCGTCCTTCGCCGAGGAGGTCACGCGGGTGGCCCGGGAGGTGGGCACGGACGGCATGCTCGGCGGCCAGGCACGGGTCCGGGACGTCGACGGCACCTGGCGGGACCTGACGGAGTCCGTGAACGAGATGGCCGGGAACCTGACCCGGCAGGTGCGCGCGATCGCGGCCGTCGCCACCGCGGTCACCCGGGGCGATCTCAACCTCAAGATCGACGTGGACGCGGCCGGTGAGATCCAGGTCCTGCAGGACAACATCAACACGATGATCGCCAATCTGCGCGACACCACCCTCGCAAACGAGGAGCAGGACTGGCTGAAGGGCAACCTGGCCCGGATCTCCGGTCTGATGCAGGGCCGGCGGGATCTGGACGACGTCGCCTCGCTGATCATGAGCGAGTTGACGCCGGTGGTCTCGGCCCAGCACGGCGCGTTCTTCCTGGCCATGCCGACGGGCGGCGCGGACGAGCTGGCCTCGGCCGGCGAGAGCGCGTACGAGCTGGTGATGCGGGCCAGCTACGGCTACTCGGCCGGGCTGATGCCCACGTCGTTCAGGCCGGGGGAGACCCTGATCGGAACGGCGGCCGAGGAGAAGCGGACGATCCAGGTCAACGTCCCGCCGGGGTATCTGAAGATCTCGTCGGGGCTGGGCGAGGCGTCCCCGGCGCATGTGATCGTGCTGCCGGTGCTGTTCGAGGGGAAGGTGCTCGGTGTGATCGAGCTGGCGTCGTTCCAGCCGTTCACCCAGATCCAGCGCGACTTCCTGAACCAGATCGCCGAGATGATCGCCACCAGCGTCAACACCATCAGCGTCAACACGAAGACCGAGGTGCTGCTCAAGCAGTCGCAGGAGTTGACCGAGCAGCTGCGGGAGCGTTCGGAGGAGCTGGAGAACCGGCAGAAGGCGCTGCAGTCCTCCAACGCCGAGCTGGAGGAGAAGGCCGAGCTGCTGGCCCAGCAGAACCGCGACATCGAGGTGAAGAACACCGAGATCGAGGAGGCCCGGCAGGTGCTGGAGGAGCGCGCGGAGCAGCTCGCGGTCTCCATGCGCTACAAGTCCGAGTTCCTGGCGAACATGTCGCACGAGCTGCGGACCCCGCTCAACTCCCTGCTGATCCTCGCCAAGCTGCTGGCGGACAACGCCGACACCAACCTCACGCCGAAGCAGGTGGAGTTCGCCGAGACGATCCACGGGGCCGGGTCGGACCTGCTGCAGCTCATCAACGACATCCTCGATCTGTCGAAGGTCGAGGCGGGCAAGATGGACGTCAGCCCGACCCGGATCGCCCTGGTCCAGCTCGTCGACTACGTGGAGGCGACGTTCCGGCCGCTCACGGCGGAGAAGGGGCTCGACTTCTCGGTCCGGGTCTCGCCGGAGCTGCCCGCGACGCTCCACACGGACGAGCAGAGGCTGCTGCAGGTCCTGCGCAATCTGCTGTCGAACGCGGTGAAGTTCACCGACACCGGCGCGGTGGAGCTGGTGATCAGGCCGGCTAACGCCGATGTGCCGCAGTCGATCCGCGAGCAGTTGCTGGAGGCGGGTTCACTGCGCGACGCCGACGGGGACCTGATCGCCTTCTCGGTCACCGACACCGGCATCGGTATCGCGGCCAGCAAGATGCGGGTGATCTTCGAGGCGTTCAAGCAGGCCGACGGCACGACCAGCCGCAAGTACGGCGGTACGGGCCTGGGGCTGTCGATCAGCCGGGAGATCGCGCGGTTGCTGGGCGGCGAGATCCACGCGGCGAGCGAGCCGGGCCGTGGCTCGACGTTCACGCTGTACCTGCCGCTGCACCCCAGCGAACTGCCCCCGCAGGGCTACCCGCAGCTCGTGCCGGGCTCCGAGACGCCGGCGGCACCCGCGATGGACGACATCTCGGCGTCCGGGTTCCCCCAGGGGGCGCAGGAGCCGTCGGCGGCCGGGGAGGCGAACAACGCCCCCGGGACGCTCTTCCGACGCCGCCGGAAGGCGCTGGGGGCCACGGACCTGCGGCACGCCCTGCCCGGGCAGCCCACGGCCGCGTCGGGCTCCGCGCAGGAGTCCTGGACGGGACAGTCCCCGCAGGAGCCGGGGCAGGAGCCGCGCCGCACCTACGAGTTCCACAGCGAGAAGGTGCTGATCGTCGACGACGACATCCGCAACGTCTTCGCGCTCACCAGCGTGCTGGAGCAGCACGGCCTGTCCGTGCTGTACGCGGAGAACGGGCGGGAGGGGATCGAAGTCCTGGAGCAGCACGACGATGTGACGGTCGTGCTGATGGACATCATGATGCCCGAGATGGACGGCTACGCCACGACGACCGCGATCCGCAGGATGCCGCAGTTCGCCGGGCTGCCGATCATCGCGCTCACGGCGAAGGCGATGAAGGGCGACCGGGAGAAGGCCATCGAGTCGGGCGCTTCCGACTACGTCACGAAGCCGGTCGACCCCGATCATCTTCTCTCCGTGATGGAGCAGTGGATGCGCGGAAAGTGACGATGGTTGCCTGCGTGCACATCACAGTCTGATTGCAGACCGTACGGACTTCTATGAATTGCTGACTGACTGTGCCCGCGGGCGTGTGAGGAGGCCGGATCCGGGGAACCTTCTCGTCTCCCACCGCGTTTCTGCTATGTGCACAGTGACATCGCGGTGACAGGGTGTGGCGACGGGCGGGGTGCGGCTACCATGACCGGCACAAGGACGGGCGGCGCAAGGGAGTCGTCCCTCGGGGCGGCGCCCGGTGTTCTCCCCGGCTCATCGAGCTGGGGAGACCCCAAGCCGGGGCGAGGAGGGCGAGGCATGGTGCAGAAGGCCAAGATCCTCCTGGTCGATGACCGGCCGGAGAATCTGCTGGCGCTGGAGGCCATCCTCTCTGCGCTCGATCAGACGCTGGTGCGGGCATCGTCAGGGGAGGAAGCGCTCAAAGCGCTGCTGACGGACGATTTCGCGGTCATTCTGCTGGACGTCCAGATGCCGGGCATGGACGGATTCGAGACCGCTGCGCACATCAAGCGCCGCGAACGGACCAGAGACATCCCGATCATCTTCCTGACGGCGATCAACCACGGCCCGCACCACACCTTCCGCGGGTACGCGGCGGGTGCGGTGGACTACATCTCCAAGCCGTTCGACCCCTGGGTGCTCCGGGCGAAGGTATCCGTCTTCGTCGAGCTCTACATGAAGAACTGCCAGCTGCGGGAGCAGGCGGCTCTGCTCCGGCTCCAGCTGGAGGGCGGCGCGCACGGCGCGGGCGAGGCCAAGGAGCCGGCGGGGCTCCTCGCCGAACTGTCCGCGCGGCTCGCGGCAGTTGAGGAGCAGGCCGAGGCGCTCTCCAAGCAGCTGGACGACGAATCCGCCGACGCCGCCGCCGTCGCCACGGCGGCCCACCTGGAACGCAAACTCACCGGACTGCGCAGGGCGCTGGACGCCCTGGAGCCGGGTGCGGGCGCCGGTTCGCCGACCCTTCCGTCCCAGAGCTAGGGCCGCGTCAGGCCGCGTTCGCCCCGTCGCGACGCCCGGCCCGGCAACTCGCGTCGTTGCCGAATCGACCGAATGGGCCCACCACGAGGTCGGCTCGGCGCCTTGCGATCCTTCCCTCGGTCCGGAGGGCCGAGGGAGGCCGCACGCACCGGACGCCGCTCCTCGACGGGCGGACCGTGCCTGACGCGGCACTGGGGCAGGTGCTGAACCGGTGCCGGACGCCCGAAGGGCGGGCCGGGCGGGGGTGCCACAACACGGCGAACCTCGCGCCGGCGCCCAGCCGCTGAGCGGGCGTCAGTTTCCGGGCTCGGCAAGGGCGACACGAACGGGTGAACCGGTGGTCACGCGTGTGCCCCGCCTGCCGCACCGGTAACCTCACCACCATGGCCTCACGTACGTCCGGCAAGGGTTCCCAGGGCACGGCGGGCACCGCGAAGCCGCGCGCCGGCCGGACGACCGGCGCCGCGAAGAAGGCGGCGCCCGCCAGGAAGACCGCGGCGAAGACGCCCGCGGCAGGCAAGCGCGCCCCCGCCAAGGCACCCGCACGCAAGGCCGCGGCGAAGAGGCCCGCGCCCAGGCCCGCGCCGAATCCCACCGGGGGCGTGCTGTGGCTGATCCGTGCCGTGTGGCTCGGTGTCGCCCACGCCCTCGGCGCGATGCTCCGCGGCATAGGACGCGGCGCCAAGGGGCTCGATCCGGTGCACCGCAAGGACGGGCTCGCGCTCCTGCTGCTGGCCCTCTCGCTGATCGTCGCCGCGGGCACCTGGTCCAATCTGCGCGGCCCGGTGGGCGACCTCGTGGAGATGCTCGTCACCGGCGCGTTCGGCCGGCTCGATCTGCTCGTCCCGATACTGCTCGTCGCCGTGGCCGTACGGCTGATCCTCTATCCAGAGCGACCCGACGCCAACGGCCGGATCGTCATCGGGCTGACCGCACTCGTGGTCGGCGTGCTCGGCCAGGTCCACATCGCCTGCGGTTCACCGGGGCGCGGGGACGGCGCCGAGGCCATGCAGGACGCGGGCGGTCTGATCGGCTGGGCGGCCTCCAAGCCGCTGATCTTCATGATGACCGAGGTCCTCGCCGTACCGCTGCTGGTGCTGCTCACGGTCTTCGGTCTGCTCGTCGTCACCGCCACGCCGGTCAACGCCATCCCCCAGCGGATGCGCATGCTCGGGGTCCGGCTCGGGATCCTGGAGGCGCCGTACGAGCCCGGTGCGGACGACACCGGGGAGCCGGGGGAGTACGACGAGTGGCGCGAGGCGCGGCCGGCGCGCCCCCGCACTCCCGCGCGCCGCGACGGCGAGGCGTACGACGCCGACCGGGCGGAGGAGGCGGCACTGTCCCGGCGCCGCCGCCGCGGGCCCACCGCCCAGCCGGATCCCGGCCGGCCGATGGACGCGGTGGACGTCGCCGCGGCCGCCGCTGCCGCGCTGGACGGGGCCGTCCTCAACGGCATGCCGCCGTCACCCGTCGTCGCCGGTCTGACCCGCGACCTGACCGCCGACCGGGAGCGTGCCGCCGGGCCGCTGCCCGGTGCGCGGACCGAGCAGCCCTCGGAGGCTCCGCCCGCCACGGAGGAGAAGCCGTCCTCGTCGGGCTCCGTGCCCGACCTGACCAAGCCCGCCCCCGAGTCGCAGCCCCTCCCTCCGCGTGCCGAGCAGCTGCAGCTCTCCGGGGACATCACCTACGGGCTGCCGTCGCTGGACCTGCTGGAGCGAGGCGGACCGGGCAAGAGCCGCAGCGCCGCCAACGACGCGATCGTCGCCGCACTCACGAACGTCTTCACGGAGTTCAAGGTCGACGCCGCGGTCACCGGCTTCACCCGCGGGCCTACGGTCACTCGCTACGAGGTCGAGCTCGGCCCCGCGGTGAAGGTCGAGCGGATCACCGCACTGACCAAGAACATCGCCTATGCCGTCGCGAGCCCGGACGTACGGATCATCTCGCCGATCCCCGGCAAGTCCGCCGTGGGCATCGAGATCCCGAACACCGACCGGGAGATGGTCAATCTCGGGGACGTGCTGCGCCTGGCGGACGCGGCCGAGGACGACCACCCGATGCTGGTCGCGCTCGGCAAGGACGTCGAGGGCGGCTACGTCATGGCCAACCTGGCGAAGATGCCGCACATCCTGGTCGCGGGCGCCACCGGCTCCGGAAAGTCCTCCTGCATCAACTGCCTGATCACATCCGTGATGATGCGGGCCACTCCGGAGGACGTCCGGATGGTCCTCGTCGACCCCAAGCGGGTCGAGCTCACGGCCTACGAGGGCATCCCGCACCTGATCACGCCGATCATCACCAACCCCAAGCGGGCCGCCGAGGCCCTGCAGTGGGTCGTGCGCGAGATGGACCTGCGCTACGACGACCTCGCCGCGTACGGCTTCCGGCACATCGACGACTTCAACCGTGCCGTACGCGGCGGCCGTGTCAAGGCACCCGAGGGCAGCGAGCGCGAGCTCCAGCCCTATCCGTACCTGCTGGTGATCGTCGACGAGCTCGCGGACCTGATGATGGTCGCCCCGCGCGACGTCGAGGACGCCATCGTCCGGATCACCCAGCTGGCCCGCGCCGCCGGCATCCATCTGGTCCTGGCCACCCAGCGGCCCTCGGTCGACGTCGTCACCGGGCTGATCAAGGCCAATGTGCCCTCGCGGCTCGCCTTCGCCACCTCCTCCCTCGCCGACAGCAGGGTCATCCTGGACCAGCCGGGCGCGGAGAAGCTGATCGGCAAGGGCGACGGCCTGTTCCTGCCCATGGGGGCCGGAAAGCCCACCCGTATGCAGGGCGCCTTCGTGACGGAGGAGGAGGTCGCAGCCGTCGTTCGGCACTGCAAGGAGCAGATGGCCCCCGTCTTCCGGGACGACGTGGTGGTCGGCACGAAGCAGAAGAAGGAGATCGACGAGGACATCGGCGACGACCTCGACCTGCTCTGCCAGGCCGCGGAACTGGTGGTCACCACCCAGTTCGGGTCGACGTCCATGCTCCAGCGCAAGCTCCGGGTCGGCTTCGCCAAGGCCGGCCGCCTCATGGACCTCATGGAGTCCAGGAACATCGTGGGCCCCAGCGAGGGCTCCAAGGCGCGTGATGTTCTGGTGAAACCCGATGAGCTGGATGGAGTGCTCGCGGTGATCCGTGGGGAGTCTGATTCGTAAGGGAGGGCGGGGCAACCGTTTCCCTTGGTCGCACGTCAAGTTGGATGGAGGGCGGGACACGCCCCGTGCTCCCGCCGTCCGACCATTCTGATGGCGTACAAACTGCATCCGCCCGGTTGCCCCACCCTTTCGTACCACCCATAGACTGAACCTCCAGCAGGTGGCTACACGCTCGAAAGGCGCCCCCGTGTCCATCGGCAACTCCCCCGAAGACGACCGTCCTTCTCTCGAAGACGACGGACCTTCGATCGGTCGCTCGCTCCAGCAGGCGCGCACCGACGCAGGCCTCACCGTCGACGAGGTCAGTACTTCCACCCGTGTGCGCGTCCCCATCGTGCAGGCGATCGAGCAGGACGACTTCTCGCGCTGCGGTGGCGATGTCTACGCGCGCGGGCACATCAGGACGCTCGCGCGCGCCGTGGGGCTGGATCCGGACCCTCTCGTCGCGCGGTACGACGCCGAGCACGGCGGCCGTCCGTCGCCGACCCCGGCGGCCCCGCTCTTCGAGGCGGAACGCATCCGCCCCGAGCGCAGGCGCCCCAACTGGACCGCCGCGATGGTCGCGGCGATCGTCGCCGTCATCGGATTCGTCGGCTTCACCCTCTTCGGCGGCTCCGACGGCACCAACGGCACCAAGCAGGTCGCCGAGGGCTCCACGCCCGAGAAGACCAGTCCCAAGCCGCCCCCGGCCAAGCCGGTGGCGCCCAAGCCCGACGCCTCCGAGAGCGCGATCGCCGCCGTCCCGCAGGACAAGGTGACGGTGAAACTGACCGCGGTCGACGACAAGAGCTGGATCTCCGCCAAGTCCGCCAACGGCAAACTGCTCTTCGACGGGCTGCTCCTCGCGGGCGAGTCCAAAACCTTCCAGGACGGCGAGCGCCTGGACCTCATTCTCGGCAACGCCGGCGCGATCGAGCTGTTCGTGAACGGCAAGAAGATCGAGGACAAGTTCGAGAACGGTCAGGTGGAACGGCTGTCCTACGCCAAGGGCGACCCCGAGGCCGGCTGACCCGGACGGTCCGGGAAACGGCCGGATACCGACCATCCACCGCCCGTACCCCGGGCGGCAACCCTCGCGGACCGGGCGTGGGCCAGGACAAAGTAGTCTTGAGCCCATGCCCGAACGCCGTACCGTCGCCCTTGTCACTCTTGGCTGCGCCCGTAACGAGGTGGACTCGGAGGAGCTCGCAGGCCGCCTGGCAGCGGACGGCTGGGAGCTCGTCGAGGAAGCCTCCGACGCGGATGTCGCGGTCGTCAACACCTGCGGCTTCGTCGAGGCCGCCAAGAAGGACTCCGTCGACGCCCTGCTCGAGGCCAACGACCTCAAGGACCACGGCAGGACCCAGGCCGTCGTCGCGGTCGGCTGCATGGCCGAGCGCTACGGCAAGGAACTCGCCGACGCCCTGCCCGAGGCCGACGGCGTGCTGGGCTTCGACGACTACGCCGACATCTCCGACCGCCTCCGGACCATCCTGAGCGGCGGCATCCACGCATCCCACACGCCGCGCGACCGCCGCAAGCTGCTGCCGATCAGTCCCGCGGACCGCCAGGGCGCGGACGTGGCCCTCCCCGGGCACGCGCAGGCCCCCGCCCCGGAGGACGTGCCGGCCGATCTCCCGGAGGGTCTGGCGCCCGCCTCCGGGCCGCGCGCTCCCCTCCGCCGCAGGCTCGACACCAGTCCGGTCGCCTCGGTGAAGCTCGCCTCCGGCTGCGACCGGCGCTGCTCGTTCTGCGCCATCCCGTCCTTCCGCGGGTCCTTCGTGTCCCGGCGGCCGAGTGACGTCCTGGGTGAGACCCGCTGGCTCGCCGAACAGGGCGTGAAGGAGATCATGCTGGTCTCCGAGAACAACACCTCGTACGGCAAGGACCTCGGGGACATCCGGCTGCTGGAGACGCTGCTGCCCGAGCTCGCGGCCGTCGACGGTATCGAGCGGGTGCGGGTCAGCTATCTGCAGCCCGCCGAGATGCGCCCCGGACTGATCGACGTCCTGACGTCCACCGAGAAGGTCGCACCCTATTTCGACCTCTCGTTCCAGCACAGCGCCCCCGGTGTGCTGCGCTCCATGCGGCGTTTCGGCGACACCGAGCGGTTCCTGGAACTGCTGGAGACCATCCGCGGCAAGGCCCCGGAGGCCGGGGTGCGGTCCAATTTCATCGTCGGGTTCCCGGGTGAGGGCGAGGCGGACTTCGCCGAGCTGGAGCGCTTCCTCACGGAGGCGCGGCTGGACGCCATCGGCGTCTTCGGCTACTCCGACGAGGAGGGCACCGAGGCCGCCGGCTACGAGAGCAAGCTCGACCAGGAGGTCGTCGACGCGCGTCTGGCGCGGCTGTCCCGGCTCGCCGAGGAGCTGACCGCCCAGCGGGCCGAGGAGCGCATGGGCCAGACCCTGCACGTCCTCGTCGAGTCCGTGGACGACGAGGACGGCGCAGTGGGCCGTGCCGCGCACCAGGCGCCCGAGACCGACGGGCAGGTGGTCTTCACGAGTGCCGTCGGGTTGGCACCCGGACGTATGGTCGAAGCGAAGGTCGTCGGTACGGAGGGCGTCGATCTCACGGCCGACGTGGTTTCGGAGTGTCGTGAGGAGGCGGGCAGATGACCGGAGCGCCGGCATCCGCAGCGGGTGGGACCGGAAGGCCGGCGCCCGGCGGGAAGCTGGGCGCTGCGGCCGTCGACCAGGCCAGCCTGTGGAACATCGCCAACATCCTCACCATGGTGCGGCTGCTCCTCGTGCCCGGGTTCGTGGTGCTGCTGCTCATGGACGGTGGACACGACCCGGTCTGGCGGGCCTGGGCCTGGGCGGCCTTCGCCGTCGCCATGATCACGGACGTGTTCGACGGGCATCTGGCGCGTACGTACAACCTGGTCACGGACTTCGGGAAGATCGCGGACCCCATCGCCGACAAGGCGATCATGGCCGCGGGACTGATCTGCCTGTCGGCCCTCGGGGACCTGCCCTGGTGGGTGACCGGAGTGATCCTCTTCCGCGAGCTGGGGATCACCCTGATGCGCTTCTGGGTGATCCGGCACGGAGTGATCCCGGCGAGCCGCGGCGGCAAGCTGAAGACCCTCGCCCAGGGCACCGCGGTCGGCATGTACGTGCTCGTGCTGACCGGACCGCTGGCCACGTTGCGCTGGTGGGTGATGGCCGTGGCGGTCGTCCTGACCGTCGTGACGGGGCTGGACTACGTCCGTCAGGCGGTGGTCCTGCGGCGCAGGGGCCTCGCTGCCGAACGGTCCGCCGGGCGGGACCGCGCGGAGTCCTCTCGATGAGCGCGGAGTCGCCGCGATGAGTCGTGCCGCCGACGTGCTCGCGCTCCTCGGGGAACGTGGTGAGACCCTGGCTGTGGCGGAGTCCCTGACGGGCGGTCTCGTGGCCGCGGAGCTGACCTCCGTTCCCGGGGCGTCGAAGAGCTTCCTGGGCTCCGTGACGGCTTACGCGACCGGCCTCAAGCAAGATCTCCTGGGGGTCGACGGGGCCCTGCTCGCCGGGCACGGCGCGGTGCACCCGGAGGTGGCGGCCCAGATGGCCGCGGGCGTGCGGGCCCGGATGGAGGCCGGCTGGGGCATCGCGACCACCGGTGTCGCAGGTCCCGATCCCCAGGACGGACAGCCCGTGGGCACGGTTTTCGTCGCCGTCGCGGGCCCCCGCGGTACCCGGAAGGTGGCGCGGCTGAGATTGAACGGCGACCGCTCGGAAATCCGTAGAGAGAGTGTCCGGAGCGTGCTGGAACTGCTCCACGGCGAACTCTCGGGTACGGGGCGGGCACAGGATACGGAACAGAACGGGGGGAATTGATGTTTGCAGCCCTGAGTGAACACGACATCGCTCCCCGCACGGCCGCAGCGCGAGGCGGTACGGTGGGGCGTGAAGGATGCGGCTACGCGGTCCGAGGAGGGAGCCACCGATGATTCTGCTCCGTCGCCTGCTGGGTGACGTGCTGCGTCGGCAGCGCCAGCGCCAGGGCCGTACTCTGCGCGAAGTCTCCTCGTCCGCCCGAGTCTCTCTCGGCTATCTCTCCGAGGTGGAGCGGGGGCAGAAGGAGGCTTCCTCCGAACTGCTCTCCGCGATCTGCGACGCGCTTGACGTACGGATGTCCGAGCTCATGCGGGAAGTGAGCGACGAGCTGTCGCTCGCCGAGCTGGCCGCGTCGGCAGCGGCGAGCGAGCCGGTGTCGGCGCCGGTGCGGCCGCTGAATTCCGTGTCCGTGACATCGGTCGCGGGCGTGCCGACGGAACGGGTGACGATCAAGGCACCGGCGGAAGCGGTGGACGTCGTCGCCGCCTGATTTCCACGTGTGAGCCCCGGTCGGGTGGGTACCCGACCGGGGCTTCTTTATCCCCTGAATGACCGTTTTGCTCCATCTATGTCATGGTGGAGAACGGTGTCACCGAACGGAGGTCACTATGTCTGCGGTGAAGAGCCCACTGCCCGAGGACGCCCGCAAGATCACCGGTGAGGCCCTGCAGGGTGCGCTGGTCGATCTGATCGATCTGGGGCTCGTGGCCAAGCAGGTCCACTGGAACGTCGTCGGGCCCCGTTTCCGCTCCGTTCACCTCCAGCTGGACGAGGTTGTCGCCACGGCGCGCCAGCACTCCGACGTCGTGGCCGAGCGCGCCTCCGCCATCGGGGTCGCACCCGACGGCCGGGCCTCGACCGTCGCCTCGGCCAGTGCCATCGGCAAGGCGCCGGACGGCTGGATCCAGGACACCGACGTGGTCAGCACCATGGTGAAATCGCTGACCGCGGTGATCGAACGGATGCGTGAGCGCATCCGGGTCACGGACGAGCCGGATCCGGTGAGCCAGGACATCCTCATCGCGCTGACGGCCGACCTCGAGAAGCACGCGTGGATGTTCCAGGCGGAGAGCGTCTAGCCGTGGGCATACCCGGAGCCTCCTCCGGGGCCGCTGCCGCGGCCGGACGGGACATCGCCACGACGGGGCGGGTGCGCGGGCGCACGGCCCGGAGCACGAACCTCTGGGACGCCTGGCGCATACGCTGCGGGCGCGCCGGGTGTGCAACCGGTGCGCCCTCCCGCCGCGTGATCGGTCCGGTCTAGCGTCGACCGGAGGAGGCGGCCATGGTGAGGCGATGGGTCCTGCTGCCGGCGCTCGCACTGGGCGCTCTGTGGTGGTGGGCCGTGCTGCGGCTGGCGCTGGTGCCGGAGCATGCGGGGCTCGTCGAGGGGGCAGTGGCGGCAGGCGGGTGGGGGCTCAGCCTGTTGCCGGTGCACGTCGCGTCGCGGTCCGGGGACGCCGGTAGGGCCGGGGGAACGACCACGGCTACCACGGCATCGCGACGCCCCCGTTCGGCCGGAGGATCTGGCCCGTCGTGAACGACGACGCGTCGGAGGCGAGGTGCAGCACCGCGTGGGCGATGTCCACGGGCTCACCGACCCGGCCGAGCGGTGAGATCCTGGCCATGGCCGCCTCCGCCCGCCGCTGCGACTCCGCGTCGTGCCGGTCCGTCATGGGGGTCCGAACCCAGCCCGGTGCGACGGCGTTTACCCGGATCGCATGCCGGCCGAGTTCCACGGCGAGGGTCCTGGTGAGCTGGACGACGGCCGCCTTGGCCGCGCTGTAGCAGAGCAGACCCGGACTCGCGGCGTCGACCGCGCCGGACGCCATGGTGATGATCGATCCCGGCACGCCGGCGTCGATCATCGAGCGGGCGGCGGCCTGGCAGGCGTACAGAACTCCCTTGAAGTTGACCGAGAGGACCCGGTCGAGGTCCTCTTCCCTGGTCTCCAGGACCGGGCTGGAGTGCATGATGCCGGCGACGGCGGCCAGAACGTGCGGCGGACCGGAAGCCGAGACGGCGATCGCCATCGCCGCGTCGAGCGCGGCGCGGTCGCTCACGTCGACGAGGTGGGGGTGCGCCGTGCCGCCCGCGTCCTCGATCGTCGTCAGGGTCCGGGCGAGTTCCTTCTCGGCCACGTCCGCGCAGTGCACGGTGGCACCCGCATCGGCGAGCAGGACGGCGGTGGCGCGGCCGATGCCGCTCGCCGCGCCGGTGACGAACGCGGTGCGGCCGCTGAGGTCGTACGCGGAGACGGGCATGTCCGCGACGGTACGACCGTTCCTGACGCCCCGTCAATTCTCGGCCCGGGTGCGGGATCGCGCGTGCGGAGGCGTTCGAGGCCGGGGCCCGCGTCCCCCGGCGGGGCGGCGGTGGCGTGCGGCACGGGGGAGTGGTGGCGGGCCGTCAGAGCGCGGGCCCGGACTGGCAGCCCGGGCACCAGTAGGAGATCCGGTCGTCCCGGCCGGCCCTGCGGATCGCGGTGCCGCAGCGCAGACACGGGTGGCCTTGGCGCCCGTACACGAACAGGCGCTGCCGGCCCGGAGGCAGCGGGCCCCGGCGCCGGTCCTCGCCGGCGCCGACGGCGTTTCCGCCGGGCGTGGTGCGCCGGTCGAAGGTGTGCTTGTTGAGCTCCAGCAGTCGCCGGGCCGTGGCGACGAGGCGCTCGGGAACATCCGAGGGCAGGTCGCCGACGGGGAGCCACGGGGTGACCCGGGCCAGGAAGGCCAGCTCCGACTTGTAGACGTTGCCGATTCCCGCGAGATTGCGCTGGTCGAGCAGTGCCTCGCCGATCGGGCGCGCGGGGTCGGCGAGCAGGTTGCGCACCGCCGTCCCCGGATCCCAGTCGGGCCCCAGCAGATCAGGGCCGAGATGTCCCACGGCCCGGCTCTCGTCCTGTGTGCGCAGCAGTTCCAGCACGGGAAGGCGGTAGCCGACGGCCGTGCGGTCGGCATTGCCGAGGACGGCCCGGATCTGGTGGTTCGGGCCGCCGCGCCAGCGCTCCCCCGCGGCGAAGACGCGCCAGGAGCCGTCCATCCGCAGGTGTGAGTGGAGGGTGAGCCCGCCCTCGATGCGTGTGAGCAGATGCTTGCCCCGGGCCGTGACGTCCAGCACCTCCCGGCCGGTGAGGTCGGCGGTGGCGAACCGGGGCACCCTGAGGTCGGAGAGGGTCAGCGTCCGTCCGGCCAGGGCGGCGTGCAGCTTCCGGGCGGTCAGCCAGACGGTGTCTCCTTCGGGCATGCCTCCATGATGCGCGACGGCGGTCTCGGCGGGGCCGCGGCATCGCGGTCCGGCGCTTGTCCCGGCCGCCGGAGTGGGCGGGCGCGTCCGGGGCGAGACCGGGTGCGCCCACTTCGCACGCATGGACGGTGAACGCCGGTGGGGAAGGCCGGTGGGGAAGGCCGGTGGGGAAGGCCGGTGGGGAAGGCCGGTGGGGAAGGCCGGTGGGGAAGGCCGGTGGGGAAGACCGGTGGGGAAGACCGGTGGGGAAGACCGGTGGGGAAGACCGGTGGGGAAGACCGGTGGGGAAGACCGGTGGGGAAGACCGGTGGGTCCGATTTGTCTGTAGTCGTCCTTCGCACGCAGTCCGGAACCCGTCCCGGGGCAGGCGGCCGTGACCGCCCGGTCCGTCGAGGCGTCCGTACCCGGCCTCAGGCCCGAATGCGCAGGCCGCGGGGGGTGGCGTGGAAGCCGGCCTCCTCCAGCGGGCGGGCGAGCGGCGCGGTCAGTGCCGCCGCGCCGTTGATCCGCTCGACGGTGATCGTGCCGAGCATCCCCGCCCGGCCCGCTTCGGCGAGCGCCTGCGCCGCTGCTCGGAGAGCCGGATCGTCCGGTTCGGGGGGCCAGGACAGCAACGTCTTCCCGCCGCGCTCCATGTAGAGCGTGAGCTCCCCGTCGACCAGTACGACGAGCGATCCGGCCTTGCGGCCCGGTTTGTGGCCGGCGCCGTCGGGCGGCTCGGGCCAGGAGAGCGCCGCCCCGTAGGCGTTGGCCGGGTCGGCGGCCGCGAGGATCACCGCACGAGTTGCGGTGTGACCGTCGGAGCGCTCGCGGGCACCGGCCGCGGCCCTCAGCCGGTCCACCGCGCCGTCCATCGCGAACTGGGCGGCCCCGAGCCCTTCGACCACATAGCCGCGCCGGGCCTGCCCGCTGTCCTCGAAGGCGGACAGGATGCGGTACGTCGCCGAGAAACCGCCCTCGACACCTTCGGCGGCGACCGCGCCCCTTGTGACGACGCCATGGCGGTCCAGCAGCGTACGGGCCAGGGCGTGGGCGCGGTGGGTGGGGTCGGGCTCCTGCCCGGGGAGCAGGGACCAGCGTCCGGAGACGGTGGGCGGACCGCTGCGCGAGGCGGTCCTGGCGGCCGCCGTCAGCGAGCCGTACCGCCCGCGCGGCACCGCGCGGCGGGCGCGGTGTGCCGTGGAACCCGCCGTCCGCCCGGACCCCAGGAGCGAGCGCAGGGGCGCCAGGGTGTCGTTGGTGAGCCGGCCCGACCAGGCCAGGTCCCACAGGGCGTCCGCCAGCTGGGGGTCGGTGGCCTCGGGATGCGTCGTCGCCCGCACCCGGTCCGCGATCTGGCGGAAGAACAGGCCGTAGCCTCCGGAGAGGGCCGAGAGCACCGACTCGTGCAGTGCCGCCTGCTCCAGCGGGTGGGGCCCCGGCAGCAGCAGCGGGGCGGCGTCCGCGAGATAGAGCGAGACCCAGCCGTCCTTGCCCGGCAGCGCGCCGGCACCGGCCCACACCACCTCGCCCGTCGTGGTCAGCTCGTCGAGCATGCCCGGCGAGTAGCCGGCCACCCGGGACGGGAGGATCAGCTTCTCCAGCGCGGAGGCAGGCACGGGGGCGCCCTGGAGCTGCTCGACGGCACGGGCCAGACCGTCGATGCCGCGCAGGCTGTTGTTCCCCACGTGCTGCCACTGGGGCAGGAAGGTCGCGAGCGCTGCGGGCGGCACCGGCTCCAGCTCCTCGCGGAGCGCGGCGAGGGAGCGGCGCCGCAGCCGGCGCAGCACAGAGGCGTCGCACCACTCCTGACCGATGCCCGACGGATGGAACTCTCCCTGGACCACCCGCCCGGCCCCGGCCAGCCGCTGCAGGGCCCCGTCAGTGACGGCCGCGCCCAGCCCGAACCGTGCGGCTGCCTGCGACGATGTGAACGGCCCGTGTGTGCGGGCGAAACGGGCCAGCAGATCGCCGAGCGGGTCCTTCACCGGCTCCGTGAACGCCTCGGGGACGCCCACCGGGAGCGCCGTGCCCAGTGCGTCCCTGAGGCGTCCCGCGTCCTCGACGGCCGCCCAGTGTCCGGCGCCGGCGATCCGCACCCTGATGGCGCGGCGGGTCCGCGCGAGCTCCTCGGGCCAGTCGGGGTCGGCACCGCGCTCGGTCAGCTCCTCGGTCGTGAGCGGCCCGAGCACCCGCAGCAGGTCCGCGACGCCCTCCACGTCCTTTGTCCTGCGGTCGTCGGTGAGCCACTGGAGCTCCTGCTCCAGCTCGCTCAGGACGTCCGCGTCGAGCAGTTCGCGCAGTTCCGCCCGGCCCAGCAACTCGGCGAGCAGCCGGGAGTCCAGCGAGAGCGCCGCGGCCCGGCGCTCTGCGAGCGGTGAGTCCCCCTCGTACAGGAACTGGGCCACGTAGCCGAAGAGGAGGGAGCGGGCGAAGGGCGACGGTTCGGGGGTGGTGACCTCGACCAGCCGCACCTTGCGGGACTCGATGTCGCCCATCAGCTCCTCGAGCCCGGGGACGTCGAACACGTCCTGGAGGCACTCCCGCACGGCCTCGAGGACGATCGGGAACGAGCCGAACTCACTGGCCACCTGGAGCAGCTGGGCCGCGCGTTGACGCTGCTGCCACAGGGGGGTCCGTCTGCCGGGGTTGCGGCGCGGCAGCAGCAGGGCGCGTGCCGCGCATTCACGGAAGCGGGAGGCGAACAGCGCGGATCCGCCCACCTGGTCGGTGACGATCTGGCCGACCTCGCCCTTGTCGAAGAGGGTGTCGGCGGCGGCGACCGGGGCCTGATCACCGTCGTACGAGGTGTCGAGGTGGGCCGGGTCCTGGTCCAGCAGGTCCAGGCCCATCAGCTCGGCGTCGGGGAGCCGCAGCACGATTCCGTCGTCCGCGTGCATGACCTGGGCGTCCATGCCGTAGCGCTCGGAGAGGCGTGCGCCCAGCGCCAGTGCCCAGGGTGCGTGGACCTGGGCACCGAACGGTGAGTGCACCACGACGCGCCAGTCGCCCAGCTCGTCACGGAACCGCTCGACGACGATCGTGCGGTCGTCGGGCACGTGCCCGCAGGCCCGGCGCTGCTCGTCGAGGTACGACAGGACGTTCGCGGCCGCCCACTCGTCGAGACCGGCGGTCATCAGCCGCAACCGGGCGTCCTCCTCGGGCAGTGATCCGACCTCGCGGAGGAAGGCGCCCACCGCGCGGCCCAGTTCGAGCGGCCGGCCCAGTTGGTCGCCCTTCCAGAACGGCAGCCGGCCGGGAACGCCGGGCGCGGGGGAGACGAGCACCCGGTCCCGGGTGATGTCCTCGATCCGCCAGGAGGTGGTGCCCAGGGTGAAGACGTCGCCGACCCGGGACTCGTAGACCATCTCCTCGTCGAGCTCGCCGACCCGGCCGCCGCCCTTCTTCGGGTCCGCGCCGGCCAGGAACACGCCGAACAGCCCGCGGTCCGGGATCGTGCCGCCCGAGGTGACGGCGAGCCGCTGGGCTCCGGGACGCCCCGTGACCGTCCCGGCGACCCGGTCCCACACCACACGGGGGCGCAGCTCCGCGAACGCGTCGGACGGATACCGCCCGGCCAGCATGTCCAGCACCGCCGTGAACGCCGACTCCGGCAGCGAGGCGAAGGGGGCGGCGCGCCGCACCACGGCCAGCAGGTCGTCGAACTGCCAGGTGTCGAGCGCGACCATGGCGACCAGCTGCTGGGCCAGCACGTCCAGCGGATTGGCCGGGACGCGGAGCGACTCGATCGAACCCGTGCGCATCCGCTCGGTGACCACGGCCGCCTGGACCAGATCCCCCCGGTACTTGGGGAAGACGACGCCTGTGGAGACCGCGCCCACCTGATGCCCGGCGCGGCCGACCCGCTGCAGACCGGAGGCGACCGACGGCGGGGACTCGACCTGGACGACCAGGTCGACCGCGCCCATGTCGATGCCCAGCTCCAGGCTGGACGTCGCGACGACGGCGGGGAGCCGGCCCGCCTTCAGGTCCTCCTCGACGAGAGCGCGCTGCTCCTTGGAGACCGAGCCGTGGTGCGCGCGGGCGAGCAGCGGCGGCGCGCCCTGCGCCGCCCCGGACTGCGCCATGATCTCCGCGGGCGGGGCGCCCTCGGGCAGCGGCTCTCCGACGGTCCGCTCGTACGCGATCTCGTTGAGCCGGTTGCACAACCGCTCCGCGAGACGGCGGGAGTTCGCGAAGACGATCGTCGAGCGGTGCGCCTGCACCAGATCGGCGATCCGCTCCTCCACCTGCGGCCAGATCGACGGCCTCTCGCCGGGGCCGTCCGGCTCGGAGGCCGGGGAACCGCCGAGCTCGCCCATGTCCTCCACCGGGACGACGACGGACAGGTCGAACTCCTTGCCGGACGGCGGCTGGACGATCTCCGCCCTGCGCCGCGGCGACAGATAGCGCGCCACCTCGTCCACCGGCCGGACGGTCGCCGAGAGCCCGATCCGCCGGGCCGGCCGGGACAGCACCTCGTCCAACCGCTCCAGGGACAGCGCCAGGTGCGCGCCGCGCTTGGTGCCCGCGACCGCGTGCACCTCGTCCACGATCACCGTCTCGATTCCGCTCAGCGCCTCGCGTGTGGAGGACGTGAGCATCAGGAACAGCGACTCGGGGGTGGTGATCAGGATGTCCGGCGGACGGGTCGCCAGCGCCCGCCGCTCGGCCGCGGGCGTGTCACCGGACCGGATGCCGACACGCACCTCGGGCTCGGGCAGCCCGAGCCGTACGGCCTCCTGCCGGATGCCGGTCAGCGGGCTGCGGAGATTGCGCTCGACGTCGACCGCGAGGGCCTTCAGCGGCGACACGTACAGCACACGGCAGCGCTTCTTCACGTCCGCGGGAGGTGGGGCGGACGTCAGACCGTCGAGGGCGGCCAGGAACGCGGCGAGGGTCTTGCCGGAACCGGTCGGGGCGACGACCAGCACGTCCGAGCCGCGGCCGATCGCCCGCCAGGCGCCCTCCTGGGCCGCGGTGGGCGCGCTGAAAGCCCCGCTGAACCAGCCGCGGGTCGCGGGGGCGAAGCTGTCGAGTGCACTGCCGGCCATGACACCCATCGTGCACCGCCCCACTGACAAGCGCCCGGAGCTGCGAGAATGTCGACATGGCCGAGGGCGAGTGGGCGCGGTACTGGCAGCATGAGCTGCTGCCGGGAATCGATCTGCTCCGGGCCCGGTACGTACGGCACACCTTCCCCCGCCACAGCCACGAGGGCTACGTCTTCGGGACCATCACGCGCGGCGTCGAGGAGGTCGGGCTCCCGGGCGGTGTGGTGCACGCCGGGCCCGGCACGGTCGTGATGATCAATCCCGAGGTTCCGCACACCGCCAGGGCCGGTGTGGCGGAGGGCTGGGTGTACTCGACGCTCTACCCGTCGTCCCGGGTGGT
Source organism: Streptomyces sp. NPDC049887 (assembly GCF_040656535.1). Lineage (NCBI taxonomy): Bacteria > Bacillati > Actinomycetota > Actinomycetes > Kitasatosporales > Streptomycetaceae > Streptomyces > Streptomyces sp. NPDC049887. The sequence goes on from NZ_JBFAMM010000029.1 coordinate 25,366, forward strand.
GGCGGAGATAGCGGCGGAGACGACGACGATCAGGGGCACCGCCGGCTTCGCGGAGACCGACGTGGTCGACGAGCAGGCGGCCCGGCTGATCCGCGAGGTCCATCGCGCGGCCGAGGAGGGGAACGCACTCGCCGCCGACAGCTTGCTGCGGATCATGGTGGCACGGCTGCTGCGGAACCACGGGAGCAGTCTCCCGGCGCGCGAACCGCTCACGGCGGGCGCCCGCAACGCGGCACGCGCCCGGGCGGTGCTGGAGGAGCGGATGGAGAACCCGCCCACGCTCCAGTCCCTCGCCGCGGAGCTGGGCACCAGCCCCTTCGCCCTGCTACGGGCCTTCCGTGACCGCTACGGAATGCCACCGCACACCTGGCTCACCGACGCCCGCGTCCGCCGGGCCCGGCGGCTGCTGGACGCGGGCGCGCGCCCGGCGCAGGCGGCCGCCGCCGTCGGGTTCGCCGACCAGCCGCACCTCAACCGGCACTTCACCCGGATCGTCGGGGTCCCCCCGGGCGCCTACCAGCGGGGACGGGGCGCCGGCGGACGGCGGTGAGGCCGGCGGTCCCCGCCGCGGGACGAGCTGCCGGGCACCCCGACGTGCACGGGGCAACCGACGCTCACGGGGCGCGTCGGCGGGCAGCAGACCGCGCCGGGGAACGAGGGGCCGGGTGCAAGAACGTACAAGACCTCGAACCGTCCGCTCCCGTACCGTCCCTGACGTGCCAGAACAGACAGCATCATCAGAAATACCCACAGCCGGCGCACCGCTCGCCGCGGCCGGCGGGTCCGGGCCGCGGACGACCGCGGACGTACCGGTGAAGACCGACTCCGCCGTCGTGAGGGACGCCCTCGGCGTGGGCGTCGCCGTCGGCCTGTCCGGCTTCGCCTTCGGTGTGACGGCCGCGGGCGCGGGGCTCGATGTCCTGCAGATCTGCGCCCTCAGCCTGCTCGTGTTCACCGGCGCCTCGCAGTTCGCCCTGGTCGGCGCGCTCGCCGCAGGCGGCAACCCGTTCACCGCGGCCGCCGGCGCCTTCTTCCTCGGGACCCGCAACGCCTTCTACGGCCTGCGGCTCTCCCAGCTCCTCGCGGTGCGCCGCGCCGTGCGGCCGTTCGCCGCCCACTGGGTCATCGACGAGACCACCGCGGTGGCCCTGGCCCAGCCCACCCGCCGCGCCGCCCGCATCGGCTTCACCGTCACCGGACTCACCCTCTATGTGCTCTGGAACCTCACCACACTCCTCGGGGCGCTCGGCGCCGAGGCCATCGGCGACACGGACGCCTGGGGACTGGACGCGGCGGGGCCCGCGGTCTTCCTGGCACTGCTGGCGCCCATGCTGCGCTCGACGACCGAGCGGGTGGTCGCCGCCGTCGCCGTCGTCCTCGGCCTCGGGCTGCTGCCGGTGCTCCCCGCCGGAGTGCCGGTGCTCGTCGCGGCCGTAGCGGCGCCCGCCGTGCTCTGGTGGCAGGGCCGGAGGACCACCACCAGGCGGAAGGGAGCGGAGCGTTGAACGTCTGGATCGCGATCGGAGTGACCGCCGCCGCCTGCTACCTGGTCAAACTGGCCGGCCTGCTGGTGCCGGCCGGCGTGCTCGAGCGCCCGCTCGTCCGGCGGCTCGCCGCCCTGCTCCCGGTCGCCCTGCTGGCGGCGCTCACCGCACAGCAGACCTTCAGCGCGGGCGGCGCACTGGTGCTGGACGCCCGGGCCGCAGGACTGGCCGCGGCCGCGATGGCACTGGTCCTCCGGGCCCCGTTCCTCGTCGTGGTCGCCGCCGCCGTGGTGGTCACCGCGGGGGTGCGGGCCCTCGGAGGCTGAGCCGGACGCCCCTCGCGCCGGACTCCTGACGAGCGTCCGGCGCGAGGGCGCGTGCCGGCTCAGCGCAGCACGCGCCCGTGTGCCCGCAACGTGCGCAGCGCCTCGACCGTCACGACCGGACGCCACTCCAGGGCGGTGCTCGGCGCCCACTGGCGCCACCGGACCGGCCAGCCGCCGTCCTCCTGCTGCTCACGGGCGAGGTGGTCCAGCGACCGGTCCATCTCCTCGTCCGTGAACCAGCGACGCGCCAGCGAGCCGGGTACGCGGGCGTAGTCGTGGGGGTAGTGGTGCTCGCCCGGCGCGTAGCCCGCGGCGACCGGGCACTCGTCGGACCGGTCCGGGTCGAGCACCACGAGCCGCTGCTCGCGCACCAGCCTGCCGAGCCGGTCCGCGGCCTCCTCGGCGCGCGACCGGTCCGGGACACCGTCCAGGAACGCGACCGCCGCCTGGATCTCGTACGGGTGCGACTTCCGCAGCCCCTCCACCGCCGCCCAGCAGAAGTCGGTCGCCCGGAACAGCCACGCGTGCCACACCTGGTTGCGATGCAGCAGACCCACCACGGGCCCCGTGACCAGCAGCTCACTGGGCGGATCCGACACGATCGGTATGAACGGCGCCGACGGGTAGCCCCGCTGAGAGGGATGGATCACGGGCAGGGCGCCCTCCCGCGTCGCCACGTTCGTCAGGTAGCGGCAGATCCGCTCCGCCCGCAGCCCGCCGCAGCGCCCGATGGAGTCCAGTACGCGCAAGGCGTGCGCCGTGTGCAGCGGCTGGCTCGCGGGGCCGCGGAGATCGGGCTCCAGGGCGTGGCCGTAGCCGCCGTCCTCATTGAGGTACGCGGTCAGCGCGGCCTCGACCGGCTCCGCCGCCGCACCCAGGAAGTGATACGCGAACCGCCGCTGTTCGAGCACGCGGGCCGTGAGCCAGACGAAGTGCTCGGCGCGTGCCAGAGGTGTTCCAGCCATGCTCCGACGGTAGGGGCGAACGGGCTCCGCACAAGGCCGACGGACGGGTCTCACCCTCAGGGGGCGGATACTGGTGCCATGCGGTTGACGATTTTCTGGGAGCGGATGGAGGAGCACTTCGGCGCGGCGTACGCCGACTCCTTCGCACGCGACCACGTGATGACGGAACTCGGGGGCCGGACGGTGTACGAGGCGCTGGCCGCGGGCTGGGAGACCAAGGACGTCTGGCGCGGGGTCTGCGCCGCTGTCGGCATCCCGGCGGACAAGCGCTGAGCGCGGGATCCGGGCGGTCGTCCCGCCGGAGGGGGCCGGGCCGCCCCGCGCCGGTGAGGCCGGTACCGGGGCGTGTCGGTCCGCCCGTCGGCAGGGCGGCGTCCACAGGGCCGTCCCGGTTGTCGCCGCGGTGGGCGAGACTTGCTCCGTGGCACCGAATGACGAGACCACCCAGGACCAGAACCGCCCGACCCCCCTTTGCGCGGGGGCCGGGCGGCCCGTTGACGACACCGGGGCCGGCCCGGCGGAGGGCGGGGCCCGGCTGAAGGTCCCGTCGCCCGCCACCGCGCCCGACGGCGGTGCCGGGGCCGGAGCTCCCGCCGGCCCGGCCGTCGCGCCGGGGCGCATGCCCCGCTGGCTGCCCCGCGCCATGGTGCTGGCGCTGGCGCTCTACGGCTGCTTCCAACTCGGCAGCTGGGCCTTCCACCAGCTGATCGGTCTGCTGATCAACGTGCTGATCGCGTTCTTCCTGGCGCTCGCGATCGAACCGGCGGTGGGGCGGATGGCGGCCCGCGGAGTGCGCCGCGGCATCGCCACGTTCCTCGTCTTCCTCGCGGTCCTGGCCGTGAGCGTGGGCTTCGTCGTGGCGCTCGGCTCGATGCTGGCCGGCCAGATCGTCGAGATGGTCGAGGACTTCCCGCAGTACCTGGACCAGGTGATCAACTGGATCAACAAGACCTTCCACAGCGAGCTGTCGCGAGTCGCGATCCAGGACAGCCTGCTGCGTTCCGACTGGCTGCAGAAGTACGTGCAGAACAGCGCGACCGGTGTGCTCGATGTCTCGGCCACGGTGCTCGGCGGGCTGTTCAAGCTTCTGACGATCTTCCTCTTCTCCTTCTACTTCGCGGCGGACGGGCCGAGGCTGCGGCGCGCGCTGTGCTCGGTTCTGCCGCCGTCGAAGCAGGCCGAGGTGCTGCGAGCCTGGGAGATCGCCGTCGACAAGACCGGCGGGTACCTGTACTCGCGCGGGCTGATGGCGCTGATCTCGGGTGTCGCCCACTACGTGCTCCTGGCGATGCTGGACGTGCCCTACGCCCCGGCGCTGGCCATGTGGGTGGGGCTGGTGTCGCAGTTCATCCCCACCATCGGCACCTATCTCGCGGGGGCCCTGCCGATGCTGATCGCCTTCACGATCAACCCCTGGTACGCACTGTGGGTACTGGGCTTCGTGCTGGTCTACCAGCAGTTCGAGAACTACGTGCTGCAGCCGAAGCTCACCGCCAGGACGGTGGACATCCATCCGGCGGTGGCGTTCGGCTCGGTCATCGCCGGCACCGCGCTGCTGGGAGCCGTCGGCGCGCTGATCGCGATCCCGGCCGTCGCCACGCTGCAGGCGTTCCTGGGCGCGTACGTGAAGCGCTACACCGTGACCGAGGACCCGCGGGTGCACGGCCACCGGCGACACGGCGAGGCGGTCCTCGCCCGGGTCCAGCGGGCCCTGCGCAGCAAGAAGGACGGGACAGCGGCAGACGGGGAGACGGGCGCCTGACGGCTCCTCCCGGACCCCGGCCGTCCGGCCGTGTCCGCACGCTTGCGGCGGCCCGGCCGCGGTCTTCCGGCGGCCCCGCGGGAGGCGGTGCGGCACGGGACGCGCAGTGCGGGCGGCGTGCTTGACACCAAAATCGAACATCCATTCTTATGGAGGTCCGGCCTTTGAAGGTCCGGTCTTGGATCCCGGGGTCCTCACCGGGTTGTCCACAGGTTGGAGGGACGTCGGGGCGCGTTGTCAGTGGCAGGGGTTAGCGTCTTTGGCGTGAAGCGAACGACTCAAGCAAACCGGGTGGAACCCATGGCAGGAACCGACCGCGAGAAGGCGCTCGACGCCGCGCTCGCGCAGATTGAACGACAGTTCGGCAAGGGCGCCGTGATGCGCATGGGCGAGCGGTCGAAGGAGCCCATCGAGGTCATCCCGACCGGCTCGACGGCGCTCGATGTCGCGCTGGGTGTCGGTGGCCTGCCGCGCGGCCGTGTGGTGGAGATCTACGGCCCGGAGTCCTCCGGCAAGACGACTCTGACCCTGCACGCCGTCGCCAACGCGCAGAAGGCGGGCGGTCAGGTCGCCTTCGTCGACGCCGAGCACGCCCTCGACCCCGAGTACGCGAAGAAGCTCGGCGTCGACATCGACAACCTGATCCTGTCCCAGCCGGACAACGGCGAGCAGGCGCTCGAGATCGTCGACATGCTGGTCCGCTCCGGTGCGCTCGACCTCATCGTCATCGACTCCGTCGCCGCGCTCGTGCCGCGCGCGGAGATCGAGGGAGAGATGGGCGACTCCCACGTGGGTCTCCAGGCGCGGCTGATGAGCCAGGCCCTGCGGAAGATCACGAGCGCGCTCAACCAGTCCAAGACCACCGCGATCTTCATCAACCAGCTCCGCGAGAAGATCGGCGTGATGTTCGGCTCGCCCGAGACCACGACCGGTGGCCGTGCGCTGAAGTTCTACGCCTCGGTGCGTATCGACATCCGCCGCATCGAGACCCTGAAGGACGGCACCGAGGCCGTCGGCAACCGCACCCGCTGCAAGGTCGTCAAGAACAAGGTCGCGCCGCCCTTCAAGCAGGCCGAGTTCGACATCCTCTACGGCCAGGGCATCAGCCGCGAGGGCGGTCTGATCGACATGGGCGTGGAGCACGGCTTCGTCCGCAAGGCCGGCGCCTGGTACACGTACGAGGGCGACCAGCTCGGACAGGGCAAGGAGAACGCGCGGAACTTCCTGAAGGACAACCCCGATCTCGCCAATGAGATCGAGAAGAAGATCAAGGAGAAGCTGGGTGTCGGGGTGAGCAGCACCGAGGCCCCGGCGGCCGAGCCCGGCGCGGACGCGGCGAGCGCCGCCGCCCCGGCCGACGCTCCCGCCAAGTCGGTGCCCGCGCCCGCCACCAAGGCGGCGAAGGCCACCAAGACGGCGACGGCGGCCAAGGGCTGACCGGCACCGTGCCCGACCCGAGCCCGCGGCGTACCGCGGATTGGCCGGGCGGCAGCTCCGCATCGTCGAGGGCCGGTGAGGAGCTGCCGCCCCAGGACCCGGTGGAGAGGGCGCGGGCGATCTGTCTGCGCCTGCTCACCGGTACCCCCCGGACCCGGAAGCAACTCGCCGAGGCGCTCCACAAGCGCGAGATCCCGGACGAGGCCGCCGAGGAGGTGCTGTCCCGCTTCGAGGACGTGGGGCTCATCGACGACGCGGCGTTCGCGGGCGCCTGGGTGGAGTCACGGCACCACGGCCGCGGACTGGCCCGCCGCGCCCTCGCCCGCGAGCTGCGCACCAAGGGCGTCGACCCGGCGCTGATCGACGAAGCGGTCGGCCTGCTCGACGCCGACCAGGAGGAGGAGACGGCGCGCGAACTGGTCGCCAGGAAACTCCGCTCCACCCGAGGCCTCGACCGGGAGCGCCGACTGCGCCGTCTCGCGGGCATGCTCGCCCGCAAGGGATACCCGGAGGGCATGGCCCTGAGGGTGGTTCGCCGGGCCCTGGAGGAGGAGGGCGAGGACACCGAGGGCCTGGACGGTCTGGAGGACGGTCTGTCCTGACCGGCCGCGGACAAGGACGGTACATGGACGGGCCGATGCGGGGCGCCGAACCGGCCGGCCGCGGGTCGTGACCGGGGCGGGTCGCCCGGGCGGTGCCGGGCACGGCGCCCGTCCGAGTCCGGAGTCGTCCACGACTCATCACCTGTCTCGGCGGCTTCCAGCCCGCCCGGGTACATGGTTCTCTCCCCGTCACCCGGAACCGTCCGGGTGTTCATCAGGGGGCGAACGTCGTGCCTCGGCGCCGCCGCAGGCCGAGGCCCACCAAGACCACGGGAGCGGACCGGTGTTCACGGAGGGGAAGGGACGAGGGAAACCACGTCCCGGGACACCGGTCCGCTTCGGTGCCGACTGCGGGGCGCCACGTCAACCGGCCGCCCCACGGTCGGTTGACCGACGCACGCCCACATCGGTTTGTCGGCGGCCGACTCCCTCCCGGCACCCGTGCGCCGGCCGTCCCATACCACGCACCTGGCACTGCTCGTACCGCCGCGCGACCGCTATTCCGCCGTCTCCGGCACCCGTACCGGCAGTCCCTGGGCACGCCACGCCTGGAAGCCGCCGACCAGATCGGTCGCGCGGTGCAGCCCGAGCTGCCGGAGTGAGGCCGCCGCGAGCGATGAGGCGTACCCCTCGTCGCAGACGACCACGACCCGCAGGTCATGGCCGGTGGCCTCCGGCGCACGATGGCTGCCCAGCGGATCCAGCCGCCACTCCAGTTCATTGCGTTCGACGACCAGCGCACCGGGGATCAGCCCGTCCCGGTCGCGCAGCGCCGCGTAGCGGATGTCGACCAGCAGCGCACCGTCCGCGGCCGCCTCGAACGCCTCGGGGGGTTCGACCCGGTCCAGGCCCTCCCGGACCCGCTCGAGCAACTCGTCGATTCCTGTCGGCTGTTCGCTCACTGCCAGTCCTCCGGACGTTCGACCTGTTCGAGGCGGAGTACCGCGCCGGTCCTGCTGAACCGCCGCAGCAGAGGCAGCGGCGGGTGGTACGCGTGGACCGAGACCGCATGCTCGGTGGTGGACTCGTTGAGCACCTCGTGGACATGGTGCCTCCCGAACGCCCGCCCCTCGCCGGGGCCGAGGTGCCGTTCGCGGTCCACGTCCTCCGCCAGCTCCAGGGTCTTCCAGCCGCTCGCGGGGAGCCGGACCGCGAGGGAGTTCTCCGTCAGCTCGCCCGACGCGGTGGCGAAGGCGCCGACCGATTCCGCATGGTCGTGCCAGCCGGTGCCGGTGCCGGGAGGCCAGCCGATCAGCCACGCCTCACTGCCACCCGGCCCTTCCAGCCGCACCCAGGTGCGGCCCTCGGGGTCCAGCGGCAGCGAGGCGATCATGTCGGTGTCGGCGGCGGCACGCCGCACGAAGGCGAGGAGTTCGGCCGCGGTGGGTGCGGCGGCCTTGGTGTGCACGGGAGCAGACCGGGTCACGGGAACCGTCCTGGGGACTCGCTGAGACGCCCACGGCCGACGTGCTCGCCCGCACGGGGACACCCGTGCGCGAACGCGGCCGCGAAAGCAGGGGAAAGAGAGGGAAGGCGGGGTCAGCAAGACCGTCGACACACGCAGCCCGCATAGCGGAGCAGGTCCATGTGGACCCTCCGCCACAGGCGCACATCGGTGTCGGTCACGCCCCGGAGTACACCATGTGCGTCCGTGCCGGTCAACGGATGTCCGCAGTGCGGGCGGGTGCTCAGTCCGACCGGGCGGTCGCGTGCTCGGCGCGGGACTCCGAGGTCGAGGGCGCACCTCCACGCACCGCGTCGGCCGCGGCGTGCAGCTCGGCCGGACGCACGCCCCCGAAGGCGGCGGCGAGATGCCCGTCCGGCCTGACCAGCAGCACCGTGTGCGCCGATGCACCCGGATAGGACTCGGCGACCAGCAGCTCCGCCCGGGCGGGCAGCTCCGACACCGTCGAGGCGAGCCGGGGCATGACGCCGGCCGTCACCCAGTGGCGCCGGTCCCACACGCCCGTACCGGGGGCGATCAGGACCACCAGCAGCCGGGCCCGGCCCAGCCGGTCCCGCAGCCGGGCGGCCGTCCCGTCGGGCGTCGTCACGGCCACGTCCGCCACCGGGGCACCGGCCGGGGTTCCGACTGCGGTGTGCACGTCGGCGTGCTGGGGTGTGAGGGGGGAGTGCGGGTAGGCGGGGGGCGCACCCAGCGCGCCGAGCCCCAGATGACCGTCCGTCAGCAGCGTGTCGTGCCCCCGCGTGGCGCCCGGCAGGTACGTCCGCAGGCCACCGGTGCCGCGCAGTATCGGCAGGGACTGGTCCGCGGCCCGCAGCCGTGCGGCAACCGCCGTGCGACGTTCCGCCTGGTAGCTGTCGAGGAGGGTGTCGGAGGCGCCGTGGTGCCAGGCCTGGGCGAGCTTCCACGCCAGATTGTCGGCGTCGCGCATGCCCTCGTCCACGCCCTGGGTGCCGACCGCGCCGAGGAGATGGGCCGCGTCCCCGGCGAGGAAGGCGCGGTCCACCCGCCAGCGTCGGGCCAGCCGGTGGTGCAGGGTGTGGACGCCGGTGTCGAGGAGGTCGTACTGCGGCGGTCCCTCGCACCAGCCGGCCAGCGTGTCCCGGACCCGTGACACCAACGCGTCGGGCGTCACCAGTTCGCCGCGCGCGGGCAGCAGCCAGTCCAGCCGCCAGACGCCGTCGGGCAGCGGTCGCGCGGTCACCTCGTCGCCGACCGCGCGCCACGGCGGCAGCCGGTGCAGTACACCCTCGTCGGGCCAGGGCAGCTCGGTGCGCAGGGCGGCGACGGCGTGGCGCTCCACGGCGGTCCGGCCGGGGAACCGGATCCCGAGGAGCTTTCTGACCGTCGACCTGGCCCCGTCGCAGCCGACCAGGAAGCTCCCGCGCCACCAGGTCGCCCCGGGCCCGCGCGTGTGCGCGGTGACACCCCTCCCGTCCTGTTCCAGCGCGTCGAGACGGCTGTGCGCGGCGACCCGCACCAGGTCCGCCGCGTCCACCGCGTCCCGCAGTCCCCGCATCAGGGCGTGCTGGGGGATGTGCACGGGAGCCGGCAGATCCTCTCCGTGGAACTCCACCCGGCGCAGTTCCTGCTTGCGCCGCAGCGAACGCCAGCCGGCCCAGCGGGCTCCCTCGTCACGGATCGTGGTGCAGCCCAGCCGCTCGGCGAGCGCCGCGGTGTCCGCGCGCAGGAGGACCGTACGCGCGGGGCGCGGCTCGTCCTTGCCCTCGCCCTCGTCGAGGACCACCGAAGGAACGCCCTGAGCGGCGAGGGCGAGGGCGAGCGCGAGCCCGACCGGCCCCGCGCCGACGACGATCACCGGGTCCACGGCGCTGCTCCTGAGACCTGCCGGGACGGAGTGAACAGGGGGAATGGGCCGGCTGGCACCCGGTGTGCGATCACAGAACGTATGCAACCCACTGCCGGTGCCCCCGTCAAGCGACGGAGGGCGGCGGACGCCTTCGCGCCGCCGCCCTCCGGGGGTTCCTGCACCCTCGCGGGGTCAGCCCCCGCCTCCGGCGCCAGACTTGAAGTCGCCCTGTGCGGAGAGGCCGTCGGCGGGCCCCACCGGCTCCAGACCGCCGCCGGGACCGGTGTGCACGACGGCGCCCGTGCTCTTCTTGCCGCGCCGCAGCCTGCGCTCCAACCACCCCGCCGCGGAGGTGAGGGCGAAGTTCAGCGCGACGAAGATGACGGCGACGACGGTGAAGCAGGCGATGGTGTTGGCACCGTAGTTGGCGCTCATCGGCCGGACGGAGGACAGCAGTTCGTTGAAGGAGAGCATCGCACCGCCGAGGGCGGTGTCCTTCACGATGACCACCATCTGGCTGACGATGGCCGGCAGCATGGCCGTCACCGACTGCGGCAGCAGCACGTGCCGCATCGTCTGACCCTTGCGCATGCCGATCGCCTTGGCGGCGTCCGTCTGGCCCCGCGGCAGGGACTGGATGCCGGCTCGGACGATCTCCGCGAGGACCGAGGCGTTGTAGAGCACCAGGCCGGTGACCACCGCGTACAGCGGGCGCACATCGCTGCTGACGTCGGTGAAGTCGGCGTAGGCCGCGTTGGCGAACAGCATCAGGATCAGTACGGGGATGGCGCGGAAGAACTCCACGACCGTGCCGGCGACGGCGCGGACCGAACGGTGGTCGGAGAGCCGGGCGATGCCGAAGACCGCACCGAGCGGCAGCGCGATGACCAGCGCGAGGGTCGCGGCGATCAGGGTGTTCTGCAGTCCGGGCCAGAGGTAGGTGGTGTACGGCTGGGAGCTGGTGAAGAACGGCTCCCACTTGACCCAGTCGAGCTGGTTCTTGGAGTTCAGGCCGTCGTAGACCCACCACACGGCCAGCGCGAGCACGGCCAGGAACAGGACGGTGTAGCCGATGTTGCGCCGCTTGGCACGCGTGCCGGGGGCGTCGTAGAGGACGGAAGTCATCGCTTCACCGCCACCTTCCTGCTCACCCAGCCGAGCACCAGTCCGGTCGGCAGCGTGAGGCAGATGAAGCCGAACGCGAAGACCGCGACGATCGGGATCAGGGCGGCGTACGTCTCGATCCACTCCTTCATCAGGAGCGAGGCCTCCGCGACACCGATCACCGCCGCGACGGTGGTGTTCTTGGTCAGCGCGATCAGCACGTTGGCCAGCGGGTTGACGACCGACCGGAAGGCCTGCGGAAGGACGATGAGCGTCAGCACCTGGGTGAAGCTCAGGCCCAGGGCGCGCGCCGCCTCCGCCTGGCCGACGGGCACGGTGTTGATGCCGGACCGCAGCGCCTCGCACACGAAGGCCGCGGTGTAGGCGATCAGGCCCAGCACCGCCAGACGGAAGTTGACCACAACGAAGTTGTCTCCTCCGCCCAGGGTGACGCTGAGGGTCTGGAAGAGACCCAGCGAGGTGAAGAGGATGACGACGGTGAGCGGGATGTTACGCACGACGTTCACGTACGCGGTGCCGACGGCCCGCATCAGCGGCACCGGGCTGACCCGCATGCCGGCCAGCAGCGTTCCCCATATCAGGGAGCCTATGGCCGAGTAGACGGTGAGTTTCACCGTCACCCAGAAGGCGCCCAGCAGGGCGTCCATATCAAGAAAGTCGAACACGATCTCCCGCGCTTCCGCGTCTGCGAGTGGGAAGGACTCGGCGCGCCGCCGCCGTCAGCGGCGGCGCGCCCGGTCGGCCAGGCGTTACTTGACGATGTTGCCGATCTTCGGGGCGGGCTCGTTCTGGTAGCCGGCCGGGCCGAAGTGGGCCGCCACGGCCTTGTCCCAGGACTTGTCCTGGACCATCTTCTCCAGCGCCTTGTTGATCTTGTCCTTGAGCTCGGTGTCGCCCTTCTTCAGGCCGATGCCGTAGTTCTCGTTGCTCATCTTGAAGCCGGCGAGCTTGAACTTGCCCTTGAAGGCGTCCTGCGCGGCGTAGCCGGCGAGGATGGAGTCGTCGGTGGTCAGCGCGTCGATGACCTTGTTCTCCAGGCCGGTGAGGCACTCGGAGTAGCCGCCGTACTCCTGCAGCTGCGCCTTCGGGGCCAGCTTGTCCTTGACGTTCTGCGCCGAGGTCGAGCCGGTGACCGAGCAGAGCTTCTTGTTGTTCAGGTCCGCCGGGGACTTGATGGAGTCGTCGTCGGCGCGGACCAGGATGTCCTGGTGGGCCAGCAGGTAAGGGCCGGCGAAGTCCACCTTGGCCAGGCGCTTGTCGTTGATCGAGTAGGAGGCGACGATGAACTTGACGTCACCGCGCTCGATCGCGGTCTCGCGGTCGGCGCTCTTGGTCTCCTTGAAGACGATGTCGCCCTCTTCGTAACCGAGCTCCTTGGCCACGTACTTGGCCACGTCGACGTCGAAGCCCACGAACTTGCCGTCGGGGGTCTTCAGGCCGATGCCCGGCTGGTCGACCTTGATACCGATCGTGATCTTGTCGCCGCCGCCCGCGGAACCGCCGCCGGCCGCGTCGTCCTTCTTGCCGGAGCCACAGGCGGTGACGGTGAGAGCGAGCGCGACTGCGGCGGCCGCGGCGGCGGAGGCCTTACGGAGCTTCATGTGAACTTCCCTTGGTTGGACGTGATGTGTGCGATCAGCAGAACCTGCCCGGGCCGAACGATGCCCAGGAACGGACGGGTTCAGTGGTGCAGGATCTTCGAGAGGAAGTCCTTGGCCCGGTCGCTGCGCGGGTTGCTGAAGAACTCCTCCGGCGTGGCCTCTTCGACGATCTTGCCGTCGGCCATGAAGACGACGCGGTTGGCGGCGCTGCGCGCGAAGCCCATCTCGTGGGTGACGACGACCATCGTCATGCCGTCACGCGCCAGTTGCTGCATGACCTCGAGGACCTCGTTGATCATCTCGGGGTCCAGCGCCGACGTGGGCTCGTCGAACAGCATGACCTTGGGGTTCATCGCCAGCGCCCGGGCGATCGCGACGCGCTGCTGCTGGCCGCCGGAGAGCTGCGCCGGGTACTTGTCGGCCTGCGAGCCGACACCCACCCGGTCGAGCAGGCCGCGCGCCTTCTCCTCGGCGGCCTTCTTGTCCGTCCCGCGGACCTTCAGCTGGCCCAGCATGACGTTCTCCAGCACCGTCTTGTGCGCGAAGAGGTTGAACGACTGGAAGACCATGCCGACGTCGGCGCGCAGCCGGGCCAGCTCCCTGCCCTCGTCGGGCAGCGGCTTTCCGTCGATCGTGATCGAGCCGGAGTCGATCGTCTCCAGCCGGTTGATCGTGCGGCACAGCGTGGACTTGCCGGACCCGGAGGGCCCGATCACGACCACGACCTCGCCGCGCGCGATCGTCAGGTCGATGTCCTGGAGTACATGCAGCGCGCCGAAGTGCTTGTTGACGTTGCTCAGTACGACCAGGTCCGTCGTGGCCGGCACGGCGTCCTCGGCGCCCTTGGTCACTGATACTCCGCTCATCGGCTTCTTGCTCCGTCCTCCTCGGTTGGGAGGACCTTAATGACGCACTCCGACCACCGTCATTACATCTGAGCGGAAATTGAGCATAACGATCCGGCTGCAACCGGACACACTGGGTGAACGGGGCGGCGGACGCAGTACCGGGTGGATAACGAAAAACCCCAGGTGGCCGGTAACCCTCTTGACTCATGATGGGACTATCGGTCTTTATGCCCTGGTAACAACGCGAGAGCCACGCCCGGGAGGGGGGCCACATGAGACTTCTGCTCGTAGAGGACGACGACCACGTCGCCGCGGCCCTGTCCGCGGTGCTCGCACGCCACGGCTTCCAGGTGACCCACGCCCGCAACGGCGAGGAGGCGCTCCAGGCCGTGCTCCCGGCGGCCGCCGAGGGCAGGGCTCCCTTCGGGGTCGTCCTGCTCGATCTGGGGTTGCCGGACCAGGACGGTTACCAGGTGTGCGGGAAGATCCGGAAGCTCACCACCACGCCGGTGATCATGGTCACCGCGCGGGGCGACGTGCGCTCGCGCATCCACGGGCTGAACCTCGGGGCCGACGACTACGTCGTGAAGCCGTACGACACCGGCGAGTTGCTGGCCCGCATCCACGCCGTCAGCCGGCGTACCGGGCCCGGCGAGGAGGCCGCGCCGGGCTCCGACAGCGCGCTCAGGCTCGGCGCGGTCACCATCGAACTGCCCACGCGCCGCGTCAGCGTCGACGGTGCGGACGTGCAGCTGACCCGCAAGGAGTTCGACCTGCTGGCGCTGCTCGCGCAGCGGCCCGGTGTCGTCTTCCGCCGCGAGCAGATCATCAGCGAGGTGTGGCGCACCAGCTGGGAGGGGACCGGCCGGACGCTGGAGGTGCACGTGGCGTCGCTGCGTTCCAAGCTGCGTATGCCCGCCCTCATCGAGACCGTGCGCGGCGTCGGCTACCGCCTGGTCGACCCCGTCGCGTAAAGGCGCGCCCTCCCCTTGCGTACCCGCCTCCTCCCGCTCCTCATCGTCCTCATGGCCGGCGTCCTGCTCGCCCTGGGGTTCCCGCTCGCGGTGAGCCTGGCGGCCGCCGAGCAGCAGCAGGTGGTGGTCGACCGGCTGGACGACACGGCGCGGTTCGCCGCCCAGGCCCAGTTCGTCACGGAGGGCGTGCCGGGCCGGGACGAGCGCCTCACCACCCTCGAGGAGGAACTGACCCGCTACAACGATGTGTACGGGATCCACGCGGGCGTCTTCCACCGCAGCGATGCCGCGATGGCCCGGGCCCCCTGGTACTGGGAGGTTCCGGAGACCGGGGTGGGTCGCCAGGCGTTCGCCGAGGCCCTGCTCGGCCGCCGCAGCCACGATCCACCGCAGGTATGGCCCTGGCAGCAGGACGGCCGGATCGTCGTCGCCTCGCCGGTGGTGCGCGACGGCGACGTCGTCGCCGTCGTCGTCACCGACTCGCCCACGGGGCAGCTGCGCTCGCGCATCCTGCGCGGATGGCTGGTCATCGTGGCCGGCGAGTCCGCGGCGATGCTCGTCGCCGTGGGCGCGGCGTTCCGGCTCACCGGCTGGGTGCTGCGGCCGGTGCGCATCCTCGACGCCGCCACGCACGGCATCGCGACCGGCCGGATGAACTCCAGGGTCGCCGCGGCCGGAGGCCCGCCGGAACTCAGGCGTCTGGCCCGGTCGTTCAACGAGATGGCCGACAACGTCGAGCTGGTGCTGGAGCAGCAGCGCGCCTTCGTCGCCGACGCCTCGCACCAGCTCCGCAACCCCCTCGCCGCCCTGCTGCTGAGGATCGAGCTCCTCGCCCTCGAACTGCCCGAGGGCAACGAGGAGATCGCCTCCGTGCGCACGGAGGGCAAGCGGCTCGCCCGGGTACTGGACGATCTGCTCGACCTGGCCCTGGCCGAGCACGCCTCCGCCGACATCCGGCTCACCGACATCGGTGAGCTGGCGGCCGAACGGGTCGCCGCCTGGCGCCCCCTCGCGCAGGAGAAGGGCGTCCGGCTCAGCGGCCGCGGTCCGGCCGTCACCGCCTGGGCCGACCCGATCGCGCTGTCCAGCGCCCTGGACGCCGTGATCGACAACGCGCTGAAGTTCACGCCCGAGGGGGAGGAGGTCACGGTCACGGCCTCGGCGGACGGCACGACCTCCACGGTCGTGGTCGCCGACGGCGGCCCGGGGCTAACGGAGGAGGAACTCGCCCGGATCGGGGACCGCTTCTGGCGCAGTGGCCGTCACCAGAACGTGAAGGGCTCCGGCCTCGGACTCTCCATCACCCGCGCACTGCTCTCGGCGGGCGGCGGCTCGATCGGGTACGCGCACAACGAACCGCGCGGACTGCGGGTGACGGTCACGCTGCCGCGCCATCCGCCGACGGCCTGAGGTGGGGACCGGCCGGTCCGGACGGGGCCGACCGGCCGGAGCCCGTGCCCCCGGCGCTCGCCCTACGGCTTCACCGAGCCGTAGTAGCGGCGGGCGCCCTCGTGGAGCGGCAGCGGGTCCGTGTAGATCGCCGTCCGCAGGTCCACGAGCTGCGCCGGGTGGACCTCACGGCCGATCCGGTCCCGGCTCCTGATCACGGTCCGGGTGAACCGCTCGGTCAGCTCCGGGTCCGCCCGGTCCGTCGTGACGAGCAGATTGGCCACGGCGACGGTCTGCACCGGGGACCTGGCGCCCATCTGCGGATAGGCCTCGGCCGGGATCACCGCCGAGTGGTAGTGGCGCGTAGCGTCGCCCGTCGCGTGGACGCGGCCGATGAGCCTGTCGCCGACCGGCACCAGCCGTACGGGGAAACGTTCCGACAGTTTCTGGATCGTGCCGGTCGGCAGCCCTCCCGACCAGAAGAAGGCGTCCAGCTCGCCCCGCTCCAGCCGTCCCGGCAACGTGTCGAGGCCGGCGGACACCGGTTCGATGTCCTGGCGGGCGTCGAGGCCCGCGGCCGTGAGCACCCGGTCCGCTATCAGACGGACACCGGAGCGGTCCTGACCGACGCCGACCCGCCTGCCGCGCAGATCGGCCGGGGTCTCCACGGGCGAGCCCTGGGGCACGACGAGCTGTACGTAGTCGTCGTACAGCCGTGCGCAGCCACGCAGCCGGTCGGCGCCCGGCCTGCCGTCGCGCCGGTACTTCGCCACCGCGTCGGCGGTCGCGATCGTGAAGTCGGCCTCGCCGCTCGCGACCCGGGCGAGGTTCTGCTGGGAGCCCTCGCTCTTGCGGAGTTCTATCGAGACCTTCGGCAGGTCGTGGGCCAGGGCGTTCTTGAGGAGGTCGCCGTACCGCTGGTACACGCCGCTCTGCACGCCCGTGCTGAACGTGAGCCGGCCGCTCGGGCTGCTGTCGTCCATCGGCAGCAGCCACCACAGCAGCAGCGCGCACACGACGGCCAGCGCCGCGGAGCCCTGCAGGGCGCGGCGCCGGCTGATTCGGGACAGAGCGGGGAACATGGCGCGATCCTGCCAGTTCACGTGCGGTGCCGGCCAGGCCCTCCTTCCGGCGCGCAAGATCGGCTCTCCCCGTCCCGCCCATGGCCCTCCCCCTCCAGCCCGGGGAACACGGGGGCGGCGGGCGGCCGCCACCCCGTACCCTGGTGTGCGAGATGAGCGCGAAGACTTACGAGGTGCGCACCTACGGGTGCCAGATGAACGTCCACGACTCCGAGCGGCTGTCCGGCCTGCTGGAGGACGCGGGCTATGTCCGGGCGCCCGAGGGCACGGGTGAGGGCGAGGCGGATGTCGTCGTCTTCAACACGTGCGCTGTCCGGGAGAACGCCGACAACAGGCTGTACGGCAATCTCGGGCGGCTCGCCCCGATGAAGGCCCGCCGGCCGGGGATGCAGATCGCCGTCGGCGGCTGCCTCGCCCAGAAGGACCGCGACACCATCGTCACCAAGGCACCCTGGGTCGACGTCGTCTTCGGCACGCACAACATCGGCAAGCTGCCCGTGCTGCTGGAGCGCGCCCGCATCCAGGAAGAGGCGCAGGTCGAGATCGCCGAGTCGCTGGAGGCGTTCCCCTCCACGCTGCCGACGCGTCGCGAGAGCGCGTACGCGGCCTGGGTGTCCATCTCCGTCGGGTGCAACAACACCTGCACGTTCTGCATCGTGCCCGCGCTGCGCGGCAAGGAGAAGGACCGCCGCCCCGGCGACATCCTCGCCGAGGTCGAGGCGCTGGTCGGCGAGGGCGTCTCGGAGATCACGCTGCTCGGCCAGAACGTCAACGCGTACGGCTCCGACATCGGCGACCGAGAGGCGTTCTCCAAGCTCCTCCGCGCCTGCGGGAGGATCGAGGGCCTCGAGCGGGTGCGCTTCACCTCCCCGCACCCGCGCGACTTCACCGACGACGTGATCGCCGCGATGGCCGAGACGTCGAACGTGATGCCGCAGCTGCACATGCCGCTCCAGTCCGGCTCCGACACGGTGCTCAAGGCGATGCGCCGCTCGTACCGGCAGGAGCGGTATCTCGGCATCATCGAGAAGGTCCGTGCCGCGATCCCGCACGCCGCCATCTCCACCGACATCATCGTGGGCTTCCCCGGCGAGACCGAGGAGGACTTCGAGCAGACGCTGCACGTCGTGCGTGAGGCCCGCTTCGCCCAGGCCTTCACCTTCCAGTACTCGAAGCGGCCCGGCACTCCGGCGGCCGAGATGGACGGTCAGATCCCGAAGGAGGTCGTCCAGGCGCGCTACGGGCGGCTGGTGGCCCTCCAGGAGGAGATCTCCTGGGAGGAGAACAAGAAGCAGGTCGGCCGGGTCCTGGAGGTCATGGTCGCCGAGGGCGAGGGCCGCAAGGACGGTGCCACGCACCGGCTGTCGGGCCGTGCGCCGGACAACCGGCTGGTCCACTTCACCAAGCCCGCGGACGAGGTCCGTCCGGGCGACGTGGTGACCGTCGAGATCACCTACGCGGCCCCGCACCACCTGCTGGCCGAGGGCGAGACGACCACCGTGCGCCGTACTCGCGCGGGTGACGCCTGGGAGAAGCGCAACGCCGCCCCGCAGCAGCCCGCCGGCGTGATGCTCGGCCTGCCGACGGTCGGCGTCCCGGCTCCGCTGCCCGCTCCGACGGGCGGCTGCTCGGCGGTCGGCTGACCCGGCGGTGAGTGGCGGGGCCGTGTCGCCGGCGCGTCCGGCGAGGCCCGGCCACCCGTGAGGGTGCTCCGGCCGCCCGTCGTGGGTCGCCGCCGGGCGTCCGCGGCCACCCGGACAGCCCGCGTACTAGGCTGCGATCATGCTTGTCGCCGCCGCCGTCTGCCCCAGTCCTCCGCTCCTCGTGCCCGAGGTGGCCGCAGGCGCCGCCTCCGAGCTCGACGCGGCCCGGACCGCGTGTGCCGACGTGCTGGGCGTGCTGGCCGCCTCCCGTCCCGAGGTGCTGTTCGTGGTGGGCCCCGCGGGCCCCGGCGAGCTGCCCGGCACCCATGCCCAGGGGACGCCCGGTTCCTTCGAGGGCTTCGGCGTCGCCTCGCCCGTGCGGCTGGGGGCCGGCGACGGGCCTGCGCCGGAGGGACGGCTGCCCGTGGCGCTGGCCGTCGGGGCCTGGCTGCTGCAACGTGCGGACTGGTCCTTCGCCCCGGTGGAGGGTCTCGCCGTGGAAGCCGATCTGGCCGCCGCGCGCTGCGTGGAGACCGGCCGGGAGCTCGCCGCACGGGCCCGGCGGGTCGCACTGCTCGTGATGGGCGACGGCAGTGCCCGCCGTACCCTCAAGGCGCCGGGATACCTGGACGAACGCGCGGCGCCGTTCGACGCGGAGGCCGCCAGGGCGCTCGGGGCGGCGGACACCGCAGTGCTCGCCGGGCTCGACGAGTCCCTCGCACGGGAGCTCCAGGCGGCCGGGCGCGCACCGTGGCAGGTCCTGGCGGGAGCCGCCGAGGGCGCCGGTCTGACGGGGCAGCTCCTCTACGAGGACGCCCCGTACGGCGTCGGGTACTTCGTCGCCGCCTGGTCCTGACACGGGACCCCGCGGCGCCCGGCACGACCGCACCGGTGCACGGCGGGGACGGGGGAGGCGGGACTTCCCCCGGGCACGGCGGACGGCCGCGGAGCCGGAGCTCCGCGGCCGTCCGCCGGCGCACTCTCAGGAAGCCGGCGGCGGGGTGCCTTCGCCGCCCTTCTGCGTGCCGTCGTCCTTGTGGGCGAGGCGGTCCAGGGCCTCCTTGGCCTTGCCGGTACCCGACTCGATCTTGTCGCTGTACTTGCCCTTGGTCCGATGGTCGACCGTCCGTGCGGCCTTGTCCAAACCGTGCTCGATCTTGTGCCCGTGGTGGTGGGCGAGGTCGGAGACCTTCTCCCGGGCGGGGGCGAGCTTGGCCTTCAGCGTGTCCATGATGCCCATGGGTCACCTTCGCTCATCCGGATCTACTTACGGGCGCCTTTCCCTGCTCCGTTGTCCGCGGCCTCGTCGACGGACTGCTGCTTCGGGATCTCGACGTGTTCCGTCCCGGAGGACCCGTCCGACGGTGCGGAACCGTCGGCCGCGCCGGAGGCTGCCGTAGCCTCCTCGGCGCCGGACACGGCGCCGGTCGCGGCCCCGCCGTCGTCCGCACCCTTCGCGGGGCCCACGGAGCCGGCTGCCTCGTCCGCCGACGCCTCCACCGACTCCTTCACCTCCACAGCGTCCTCGGCAGGTTCCCCGGCTGCGTCCTCCTGGGGACCGGCCGTCGCACGGCCGGTCGTGCCCTCCTCGGCCGACGCCTCCACAGCCCCTTTGGCTTTCCGGCGAAACCTTGCAAAAACGCCCATATCTACTCCATAGCCTACTCGTGTGGGCGAAATTCCGCGCCGTCCGAAGCGTCCCATCGCTCCGCCCCGGCGGCGCCGGTCCAGTGACCGGCGGCCGGAACCTCGCAACAGGCAACGACCCCGTGCAGGTGCCGTCACGTAGCTCGTTCGGGGACAGCCGGTGGCATTTGCGAGACTGGCCCGGTGAGAAGCGCAGCCCCCGCACCGCGGGTCATCGCCGTCGTCGGTCCCACCGCGGCCGGCAAGTCCGATCTTGGCGTCCATCTGGCCCGGCGACTCGGCGGCGAGGTCGTCAACGCCGACTCGATGCAGCTCTATCGCGGGATGGACATCGGGACCGCCAAGCTGACGGAGGAGGAGCGCGGCGGGGTTCCGCACCACCTCCTCGACATCTGGGACGTCACGGAGGCGGCGAGCGTCGCCGAGTACCAGAAGCTGGCCCGTGCGGAGATCGACCGGCTGCTCTCCGAGGGCCGTACGCCCGTCCTCGTCGGGGGATCGGGGCTGTACGTGCGCGGTGCGATCGACGCGCTGGAGTTCCCCGGTACCGATCCCGAGGTCCGCGCCCGGCTCGAGGCCGAACTGGAGGAGCGCGGCTCCGGGGTGCTGCACGCGCGCCTGGCCGGAGCCGACCCGGACGCCGCCCGCGCGATCCTGCCCAGCAACGGCCGGCGAATCGTCCGGGCCCTGGAGGTGATCGAGATCACCGGCAGGCCCTTCACCGCCAATCTGCCCGGCCACGACGCCGTGTACGACACCCTGCAGATCGGCGTCGACGTCGCCCGACCCGAACTCGACGAACGCATCGCGCTGCGGGTGGACCGCATGTGGGAGGCGGGTCTCGTCGACGAGGTGCGGACACTGGAGGCGCAGGGGCTGCGGGCCGGGCGCACCGCCTCGCGCGCGCTCGGCTACCAGCAGGTCCTCTCGGCGCTCGCGGGGGAGTGCACCGAGGAGGAGGCACGCGCCGAGACCGTGCGTGCCACCAAGCGTTTCGCGCGCCGCCAGGACTCCTGGTTCCGCCGCGATCCGCGCGTGCACTGGCTGAGTGGTGCCGCCGCGGACCGCCGGGAACTTCCGGGGCGGGCTCTCGCGTTGGTCGAACGACCGGTTACAGCCTGATCACGTGATGGCATCGGGACGCCACGGCCGTCATTCAGGTGCCCCGGGCCGTGCCATCATCGAGCATCGATCGACTAGTGGTCCGAGTTGGGAGGGCGCGTGGCGATGGAGGCCGGCCCTCGCGACAGAGAACAGCGGGCACGGAACGACCTGTCCCGTCTGAGCCCCGACGGCCCCGACGAGACCGTGGACCTGCTGGCGGACGGCGCGGACGGATCGGGCAGCGACGGCGCGGTCGAGGTGGAGCTGCGTCCGCCCCGGCGCCTCAGGATCTGGCAGCTCGCGCCCATCGTGGGCCTCGCCGCCCTCGGTTCGCTCATGTTCGCGTTCCCGCTCGCGTTCGGCTCAGGGGACGGCGGTGCGGTGGTCGCCATGCTCGGTCTGCTGATCAGCTGCTGCGCCGCGGGCTGGGGCATGATGGCCGCCCGCCGTGTCGGCCACACCTGGCCGGGCCTGCCCGAGCGGAGCTCCGGGGAGCGCCCCGACTGGCGCGTGATCGCCCTGTACCTCGTGGTGGCCGCGGCCCTCGTCGCCCTCGCCGTCTGGCGCGTGGCCCGGCTCCGCTGAGTGTCCGCACCCGCCCTTACGATGGTCGGGTGACCAGCGATGCCACCCCGACCACGCCGCCGCCCTCGCCGATCGCCTTCCTGAAGGGCCACGGGACCGAGAACGACTTCGTGATCGTCCCGGACCCCGGCAACGAGATCGAGCTGCCCGCCTCCGTGGTCGCCACGCTCTGCGACCGCCGCGCGGGCATCGGGGGCGACGGGCTGCTCCACGTCGTGCGCTCCGCCGCGCACCCCGAGGCGCGTTCTCTGGCCGGCGAGGCCGAGTGGTTCATGGACTACCGCAACGCGGACGGTTCGATCGCCGAGATGTGCGGCAACGGAGTGCGGGTGTTCGCCCACTACCTGCGGCGGGCGGGCCTGGTCGGCGCGGGTGACCTCGCGGTGGCCACGCGCGGCGGCGTCAAGCGGGTGCACATCGACAAGGACGGCGGCATCACCGTCGCCATGGGCCGAGCCCGGCTCCCCGAGGAAGGTGTCACCGTCACCGTCGACGGCCGCAGCTGGCCCGCCCGGAACGTGAACATGGGCAATCCGCACGCGGTCGCGTTCGTCGAGGACCTCGGCCACGCGGGCGGACTGCTCTCCGCGCCACCGTTCACTCCGGCCTCGGTGTATCCGGAAGGAGTGAACATCGAGTTCGTCGTGGACCGGGGCCCGCGCCATGTGGCCATGCGGGTGCACGAGCGGGGATCCGGCGAGACCCGTTCGTGCGGTACCGGCGCCTGCGCCGTCGCCGTCGCGGCGGCGCGCAGGGACGGCGCCGACCCGGCCGTGACCGGTGCCCCCGTCACGTACACGGTGGATCTCCCGGGCGGCCGGCTGGTGATCACCGAGCACCCGGACGGCGAGATCGAGATGACCGGTCCCGCCGTGATCGTCGCCGAGGGCCACATCGACCCCGCCTGGCTCGGGGTCCCGGCCTGACCGGCGCTCCACCGCGCCCGTGGACCGGGCCTCGGCCGCGTTCCCCGGCGTCCTTGCGGCACGGGCCGCACCGTCGAGGGGAACGCACATCCCCTGAACCATCGCTCGAATGGGTGATCCGATTCACGCTCGGCGAGAGCTGAACTCGGCTGCGTGGTGGGCTCGGTAGCATCAAGCACCGGCAGGCAGGGCACACCTGCTCCGCCCACCGCCGGTCGACGCTGCCGGAGGAGCCGCATGAGTGCAGAGGCCACCAACCCTGGTGCTCCCAGCCGCCGACGCGCCCGCCCCAGGCTCGACCTCCGTCGGCTGGGCAGAGCCGCGCTGCTCGGTCCGACCGCACGGGACCGGGTCCCGGACGCCATCGGCCATGTCGCGGAGGCGCACCGCGCCCACCATCCCGACGCCGATCTGACGATCCTTCGCAGAGCGTACGTACTCGCCGAGTCCTCGCACCGCGGACAGTTCCGCAAGAGCGGCGAGCCGTACATCACGCACCCGCTCGCAGTGACGCTGATCCTCGCCGAACTCGGCGCGGAGACCACGACCTTGACCGCCTCGCTGCTCCACGACACCGTGGAGGACACCGATGTGACACTCGACCAGGTGCGGGCGGAGTTCGGCGAGGAGGTCTGCTACCTCGTCGACGGCGTCACCAAACTGGAGAAGGTCGACTACGGCGCGGCCGCCGAGCCGGAGACCTTCCGCAAGATGCTCGTCGCCACCGGCAACGACGTCCGGGTCATGTCCATCAAACTCGCCGACCGGCTGCACAACATGCGCACCCTCGGTGTGATGCGGCCCGAGAAGCAGGCGCGCATCGCCAAGGTCACCCGCGACGTGCTGATCCCGCTCGCCGAGCGGCTCGGCGTCCAGGCGCTCAAGACCGAGCTGGAGGACCTGGTCTTCGCGATCCTCCACCCCGAGGAGTACGAACGCACCCGCGCGCTCATCGCGGAGAACGCCGACGCGGGGGGAGCCCTGGCCACCGTCGCCGAGAGCGCCGGAGCCGTTCTGCGGGACGCGGGGATCCCGGCCGAAGTCCTCGTCCGGCCGCGGCACTTCGTCTCCGTGCACCGCCTACGACTCAAACGCGGCGAGCTGTCGGGCACGGACTTCGGCCGCCTCCTCGTCCTCGTCGGCGAGGACGCCGACTGCTATGCCGTCCTCGGCGAACTGCACACCTGCTTCACGCCGTTGATCTCCGAGTTCAAGGACTTCATCGCCGCCCCCAAGTTCAACCTGTACCAGTCCCTGCACACGGCGGTCGCGGGCTCCGACGGAGCCGTGGCCGAAGTCCTCATCCGCACGCACCAGATGCACCGCGTCGCCGAGGCCGGGGTCGTCGCCCTCGGCAACCCCTACACGGTGGTGGACACCGCGGACGGGGGCGGTGCCGCGGGCGACGCCTCCGGCGGGGCGGACGGCGAGCGGGCCGACCCCACCAGGCCGGGCTGGCTCTCCCGGTTGCTGGAGTGGCAGGAGTCGGCCCCGGACCCCGACACTTTCTGGACCTCGCTGCAGGCGGACCTCGCCGAGGACCGCGAGATCACCGTCTTCCGCGCGGACGGCGGCACCCTCGGCCTTCCCGCCGGGGCGAGCTGCGTCGACGCCGCCTACGCGCAGTACGGCGAAGCGGCGCACGCCTGTGTCGGGGCCCGCGTAAACGGCCGGCTCGCCGCGCTGGCCACCCGTCTGGGAGACGGCGACACGGTCCAGCCGCTGCTCGCCCAGGACGCGGCATCCGGGCCCTCGCCGGACTGGCTCGACCACGCCCGTACTCCCGCGGCCCGGATCGCGATCACCAGCTGGCTCGCCGAGCACCCCGAGGCCGCCAAGCCGCAGGCCGCCGCACCCCGGGCGCCCGCGTCCACCGGCGGGGGCCGGCGGGCCGCCGCCAACGCCGTGGCCGAGGCGCCCGGCCTCCCCGACGCCACCGTCCGGCTCGCCGGATGCTGCACCCCGGTGCCGCCCGACGTGGTGACCGGATTCGCGGTCCGCGGCGGCGCGGTCACCGTGCACCGGGACGAGTGCCCGGGTGTGTCCCGCATGCGCGCCATGGGGCGGGAGCCGGTCGAGGTGCGCTGGGGCCGGGCGGCCGAGTGCCGCGTCACTCTGGTCGCCGAGGCGTTCGGCAGGCCCCGCCTCCTCGCGGACCTCACCGAGGCCATCGCCACGGCCGGGGCTGCGGTCGTCTCCGCCACCGTGGAACCGCCGAGCGAGCAGCGCGTACGCCACACCTACACGCTCCAGCTCCAGGACGCCGCCGGGCTGCCCGCGCTGATGAGGGCGATGCGCGAGGTGGCGGGGGTGTACGACGTGAGCCGCGCCCGGCACCCGGCTTCCCCCTGAGTCACCCGCCGCCGTACTCCTCCGGACCCGGGGCGACCGCCCTGCCCCGCCGCCCGACCCCTTTCGGGTGTGCGCGGAGCGAGCCGCCACGGTCCGCGTTCCCCGCGCTGGTAGCGGTGATGACATGCTGATCACCTCACGACGCCTGCGGGCGGCGCTGCTCGTCGCCGCCTCGGCCACGCTGGTCGCCGCCGTACTGCCCGGTCCCGAACCGCTGGGGATCGGGGATCCGCTGTTCCCGCACCTGGGCAATCCCGGGTACGACGTCCTCGCCTACGACATCGCCTTCACCTACCGGGGCGCCAACAGCAGGCCGCTGGACGCCGTGACGAAGATCGACGCACGGGCCACGAAGCACCTGGAGCGGATCAACCTCGACTTCACCGGCGGGACCGTACGGGCGGTCGAGGTGAACGGCAGCAGTGCCGAGTTCACGACCGCCGGCGAGGACCTGGTGATCACCCCGCGGAAGGCCGTGGACGCGGGTACCCCCCTCGCTCTCACCGTCACCCACACCAGTGATCCGAAGGGCGGGGAGACGGGCGGCTGGGTGCGCACGGCCGACGGCCTGGCGATGGCCAACCAGGCCGACGCCGCCCACCGGGTCTTCCCGTGCAACGACCACCCCGCCGACAAGGCGCACTTCACGTTCCGCATCACGGCACCCACAGGGCTGACCGCCGTGGCCAACGGCCTCCCCGTCCCGGCCGCCCGGACCGGTGCCGCCGGGCCCGCCGCCACGTCCGCCACCAGGACCTGGGTCTATCGCACCCGGCACCCCATGGCGACCGAGCTGGCCCAGGTCAGTATCGGGAAGTCGGCCGTCGTCCGCCGCGAGGGCCCGCACGGCCTGCCGCTCCGGGACGTCGTCCCCGCGGCGCAGCGGGCACGGCTCGAGCCCTGGCTCAAGAAGACCCCCGCGCACATCACGTGGATGGAGGACAAGGTCGGGCGCTACCCGTTCGAGACCTACGGAGTGCTCCTGGCGCAGGCCGAGACCGGCTTCGCCCTGGAGACCCAGACGCTGTCGCTCTTCGAGATGTCGATGTTCACCGACACCCGGTACCCCAAGTGGTACGTCGAGTCGGTCATGGTCCACGAGCTCGCCCACCAGTGGTTCGGGAACAGTGTCACACCGCGGACCTGGTCGGACCTCTGGCTCAACGAGGGGCACGCCACCTGGTACGGCTCGCTGTACGCGGAGGAGCACGCCGAGCAGCCGCTCGAGGAGCGGATGCGCGAGGCGTACACGCAGTCCGACGGCTGGCGCGCCGCAGGCGGGCCCCCGGCCGCCCCTAAGCCGGCGGCACCCGGCCGGCAGCTGGGGCTGTTCCGGCCGATCGTGTACGACGGCAGTGCGCTGGTCCTCTACGCCCTGCGACAGGAGATCGGCAAGGACGCGTTCGAGACGCTGGAGCGGGCCTGGGTCGCGGAGCACCGGGACGGCACGGCGACGACGGCCGACTTCACCGCCCTCGCCCAGCGGATCTCGGGCCGCGACCTGACCGGGTTCTTCAGGGGCTGGCTTTACGGGGCGAAGACCCCGAGGATGCCCGGGCACCCGGACTGGCGCAGTGAGGCCCCGTCCACCCGGCGAAATGCCGCACCCGCCGCGAAGCACTGAGCCTCCACGGCGCTCCCGGGCACGGGGGAGGGGCGTCAAAACCGGGGTGACGGCCGCAGGGGCGCCGTGGGACCATCGACAGGTCGGCGGCGCCGCCGGGCACGCCTCCCCGGAGAGGGGCGGGCCCGCCCGACGGTCCCTCCGCCCCGGCGCGGCACACCGGGAATGTTCCGGGACCGTGACGCGTTGTGACAATCGCGGGAGAATGCCGAGCGCATACGGTCCGCATCAGCTTTCCATCGACGTAAGGATCCAATGACCTCCTCTTCATCCACTTCCCAGGACGCACAGAGCTTCGCGGAGACCACCCGCACCGAGAGCCTTCGGGCCGATGCCCTGATGGAAGAGGACGTCGCCTGGAGCCACGGGATCGACGGAGAGCGGGACGGCGACCAGTTCGACCGCTCCGACCGTGCCGCGCTGCGGCGTGTGGCGGGCCTCTCCACCGAGCTCGAGGACGTCACCGAGGTCGAGTACCGGCAGCTGCGCCTCGAGCGCGTCGTGCTCGTCGGCGTGTGGACCTCCGGGACCGTCCAGGACGCGGAGAACTCCCTCGCGGAGCTCGCCGCCCTCGCCGAGACGGCGGGAGCTCTCGTGCTCGACGGTGTGATCCAGCGCCGCGACAAGCCGGACCCGGCCACGTACATCGGTTCGGGCAAGGCCAACGAGCTGCGCGACATCGTGCTCGAGAGCGGGGCCGACACCGTGGTCTGCGACGGTGAGCTCAGCCCGGGCCAGCTGATCCACCTCGAGGACATCGTCAAGGTCAAGGTGGTCGACCGGACCGCCCTGATCCTCGACATCTTCGCCCAGCACGCCAAGTCCCGGGAGGGCAAGGCGCAGGTGGCCCTGGCGCAGATGCAGTACATGCTGCCCCGGCTGCGCGGCTGGGGCCAGTCGATGTCCCGGCAGATGGGCGGCGGCAGCGGCGGCATGGCCACCCGGGGCCCCGGTGAGACCAAGATCGAGACGGACCGGCGCCGGATCCGCGAGAAGATGGCGAAGATGCGCCGGGAGATCGCGGACATGAAGACCGGCCGCGAGATCAAGCGCCAGGAGCGCAAGCGTCACAAGGTTCCGTCCGTGGCGATCGCCGGCTACACCAACGCGGGCAAGTCCTCGCTGCTCAACCGCCTCACCGGCGCCGGCGTCCTGGTGGAGAACGCGCTGTTCGCCACCCTGGACCCGACCGTGCGACGGGCCGAGACCCCGAGCGGCAGGCTCTACACGCTGGCCGACACCGTCGGATTCGTCCGGCACCTTCCGCACCACCTCGTCGAGGCGTTCCGTTCCACGATGGAGGAGGTCGGCGAGTCCGACCTCATCCTGCACGTGGTCGACGGCTCGCATCCCGCGCCGGAGGAGCAGCTCGCCGCCGTGCGCGAGGTGATCCGGGACGTCGGCGCGGTGGACGTGCCGGAGATCGTCGTGATCAACAAGGCGGACGCGGCCGATCCGCTCGTACTGCAGCGCCTGCTGCGCATCGAGCGGCACGCCATCGCCGTCTCGGCCCGTACGGGCGCGGGGATCGACGAACTCCTCGCGATCATCGACGCCGAACTGCCGCGCCCTCAGGTCGAGATCGAGGCCCTGCTGCCGTACACCCAGGGAGCGCTCGTCTCGCGCGTCCACGCCGACGGCGAGGTGCTGTCGGAGGAGCACACCCTGGAGGGCACCCTGCTCAAGGCGCGGGTGCACGAGGAACTCGCGGCAGTGCTGGGACCGTACGTCCCGGCGACGCGCTGAGCCGTCCGCGGTCGGCACCGCCCGACGGCGCCTGCGAAGGCCCGCCCCTCCCGGGGCGGGCCTTCATGGGGCGCGGGGCGCGTGTTGCGGTGCCCTTCGGGGCGGGGCGGTGGCCCCGCGCCGGACAGCGCGGCCCGAAAGCCGGCGGATCACCTGAGCGCGAAGCTCCCGCTCATCGTCGTGCTGGCTCCCCTCGCCGGGGCGCTGTCCTGCGTGCGGTCCGCCATGAACGTGTCGCCGCCTGTGCGCGCGGGGGACGGGGTCATCCGGTCGACCGCCCTCGTGGTGCGAACCACTCCCGGGTCGGCCCCTCCGCGCGGCCGCCGTGCCCACCACCTGCACGGAGCCTCCACGCACGAGCCGTGGGGAGCTTCCGCCCGCGCCGGCCACCGGCGGGGCCGAACCGCTGTCACCGCCTCGAACGAGGCCCCTCCCGCGGCAGCGCCGGAAGGCCCCGGAGAGTCCGGGGCCCCGCGACCGCGCGCGACTACCGCCCCGCGAACTTCCTGCTTACCGCGTCGTAGACGTCCTTGGCCTCCTCGCCGAGGCGCGGTCCGGCGAGCCAGCCCGCCGTCACCGGGCCGATCGAGGTGTTCGAGACCAGCGCGGGCTTGCCGTCCCTGCCGGCCGCGACCCAGCCACCGCCGGACGAACCACCGGTCATGGTGCAGCCGATGCGGTACATCGTCGGCTCCTCGGCCCTCAGTGACAGCCGGCCGGGCTTGTCCTCGCACTGGAACATCCGCTCGCCGTCGAACGGCGGCGCCGCCGGGAAGCCCGTCGCCCTCATGCTGCCCACCTTCGGCACGGCGGGGGCGTTGAAGTCGACCGGAAGCGCCGAACCTACCGTCTCCTCGAGGGACTTGCCGTTGCCGCCCTTCTCGGGCGTCACATGGATCACGGCGAAGTCGTACGGCGCACCCTGGCCGCCCGTGGCGGCGCCCTGCGAGATCCACTGCTCGGAGGTCTGCGCCCAGTCGCCCCACCACACGCCGTAGGGGGCCACCTGCTCCTTCGTGTCCCCCTTGGTGGAGGTCTTCGCACTGTTGTTGTACGAGGGGACGAAGGCGATGTTGCGGTACCAGCCGCCCTGCTTGCCCGCGTGGACGCAGTGGCCCGCGGTCCACACCATGTTGGACTTTCCGGGGTTGGCCGGGTCCTTCACGACGGTCGCGGAGCAGACCATGGAGCCCTTGGGGCCGTCGAAGAAGACCTTCCCGGCCTCGGGGGCGTTGCCGTGGTAGGGCGCGGCGACCGCCGCGGCCTCGACCGGCTGCGGCGTCGGGTCGGTGACACCCTCGTCACCTGAGATGTCCTCCTCCTCGACCGGCTTGGCGGGCTCCTCGGCCTCACGCATCCGGTCCGGGTCCCAGAGGTCCTCGATGATCGGGTTGACGAAGTCCTTGGCCTCCCGGAGCCAGGTGTCCTTGTCCCAGTTCTTCCACTCGCCGTCGCGCCACTTGTCCAGGTCGATCCCGTGCTCCTTGAGCCGGTCCTTGAGGTCGTCCGGGATCGTGATCTTCCCGTCGGTGGCACCGCCGGCCGCCGCCGGGGCACTCGGCTTGTCCGAAGCGCCGTCCTCACCGGGGCCGCAGGCCGTTGCCGTCAGCACGAGCGCGGCCGCGAGCGCGCCCGCCGCGAGTATCGGCCTGCGAGCGGCGTTCTCCCCCCGGCGTGCGGCGAAGATCGGGCGATTGGGTCGCATGTGGTGATCCCCCTGGGACTTCATCAGTTACGTGCGTACGGAACGAGATTGCCTGCGCACACCCCGGCGACGCTGCCGGTGCCGCTGCGCGGCCCCCCACTATGCCGGTGCCGTCGGGGACGGTGAGCGGCAGGGCCGTGGTTCCCGGGCGCGAGGATCTTCCGGAATGACCGTGATCCCCCGCTCCCGTCGTCGTTGGTACGGACGGGGGACGCGGGCTTCCAGCGTTCACCGTCGTGCCGCGGCGGTCGACCGCCGTACCGAGGCGCGACACAACCGTGACAGTCGGAGGACGAACAACCGTGGCCGTGACCGAACCCGCTCCGCCGGCACAGCCCGTCGCGCACGAAGGCATCCTGCGCCGCCAGTCGCTCCGTGAGTCGGCGGCACGGACCTACGCCCGCTCGCTGCCCATCGTCCCGGTACGGGCCAGGGGGCTGACGATCGAGGGGGCGGACGGACGGCGGTACCTCGACTGCCTCTCGGGCGCCGGGACCCTCGCCCTCGGCCACAACCACCCCGTCGTACTGGAAGCGATCAAGAAGGTGCTCGCCTCGGGAGCGCCGCTGCACGTCCTCGATCTCGCCACCCCGGTCAAGGACGCCTTCACCACCGAGCTGTTCGCCACGCTGCCGCGACCGCTCGCCGACGACGCCCGCGTGCAGTTCTGCGGGCCGGCCGGCACGGACGCCGTCGAAGCCGCCCTCAAGCTGGTCCGCACCGCGACGGGCCGCACCGGGCTGCTCGCGTTCACCGGCGCGTACCACGGCATGACTGCCGGGGCCCTCGACGCCTCGGGAGGTGCGGCGGACGTCCGGGTGACGAGGCTCCCCTATCCGCAGAACTACCGCTGCCCCTTCGGTGTCGGAGGCGAACGGGGCGCCGAACTCGCCGCCCGGTGGACCGAGAACCTGCTGGACGATCCCAAGGGCGGTGTCCCGACTCCCGCCGGCATGATCCTCGAACCGGTGCAGGGCGAGGGCGGTGTGATCCCCGCCCCCGACGGCTGGCTGCGACGGATGCGCGAGCTCACCGCGTCCCGTTCCATCCCGCTGATCGCCGACGAGGTGCAGACGGGGGTGGGTCGCACCGGAGCCTTCTGGGCGGTCGAGCACAGCGGGATCGTCCCCGACGTGATGGTGCTGTCCAAGGCCATCGGCGGTTCCCTCCCGCTCGCCGTGATCGTCTACCGCGCCGATCTGGACGTCTGGCAGCCCGGCGCCCACGCCGGCACCTTCCGGGGAAACCAGCTCGCCATGGCGGCCGGCGCGGCCACCCTGGCCTTCGTCCGGGAGAACCGGCTGGCCGAGCGGGCTGCCACCCTCGGCACACGCATGCTGGGGCAGCTCCAGGGCCTCGCCGCCACCCACCGATCCATCGGCGACGTACGCGGCCGGGGGCTGATGATCGGTGTCGAACTGGTGAATCCCGACGTCGACGACCCGCAGGCCGACGTCCCGCCTGCGGACCCCGTCCTCGCCGCCGCCGTGCAGCGGGAATGCCTGCGCCGCGGGCTCATCGTCGAACTCGGCGGACGACACTCCGGGGTCGTCCGACTGCTGCCTCCCCTCACGCTCACCGACGAGCAGGCCCAGGCGGTCCTCGACCGTTTCGCCGACTCCCTGGAAGCGGCCGTGTGCGCACCGCACCGCCGCAACGACACCGGACCGTCTCTGTGATCCCGGACGACACCACAAGGAAGTCCCCGTGAACCCCACCCCCGCTGCCGACACCCCAGAGCCCGACGCCCGTACCACCGCGGGCCACCACCCGGGGCAGAACGGGACGACGGCCGCCCCCCTCGCGGTCGAGCCGGCGACGGTACCGAGGCAGGCCTCCGGGTCGTCCGAGGACCATGAAGCCGGTCCCGCCACGGGCCCGGCCGAAGTCCCCGCCGGAGCCCACCCGGGCACCGCGGCCGACCCGCTCGACCACCCCGATCCGCTGAAGGCCGCCGACGCGGGCGCCGTGGAGAACCTTCTGCGCTGCTGGGTCAGGGAGAACGACCTCCCCAGGCCCACCGGGGCGTCCCTGCGCATTCCGCTCCGGGCCAGCGGCACAGCCCTGCTCGTCCCCGTCCTCCACTGGTCCCTCACCGGCTGGCACCGTTTCGGACCGCCCGCACTGGAGGGTGCTCCGGCGGGCGCCCCTCCGGCCGACGCCGTCACCGTCGCGGCCCTCCTCACCCGTGAGCCGGGCGCCGACGGCAGCGCGCCCGGATCCGGAAGCCGTGTGCCGATGGATGGTGAAGGCCGCCGGTCCGAGGCGGTCGACCTCGCCGGACGCGTCGCGGACTCCGTCCGCCGTACGGCCGGCTTCATCGAGGACCGGCGCCGGCGCCCCGGCCCCCAGCACGGGGCCGACCTCTTTCTCACCGCCGAGCAGTCACTGATCCCGGGCCATCCGCTCCACCCCACACCCAAGAGCCGCGAAGGGCTCACCGACGCCGAAGCCCGGCTCTACTCACCTGAGTTGCACGGCTCCTTCCCGCTCCACTGGCTGGCCGTCCACCGGGACGTGCTCTCCTGCGACTCGGCCTGGACGGAAGAGGGCCGCACCGTGCCCGCCGAGCGGCTCACCTCCCGGCTCGCCGGCGACCTCCCCCTCCCTCCCGGAACCGTCGCCCTGCCGCTGCACCCCTGGCAGGCCCGGGAAGTGGCCCACCGCCCCGAAGTCGCCGCGCTGTTCGACGCGGGACTGCTCCACGACCTGGGCCCCGCAGGTGAGCCCTGGCACCCCACCTCGTCCGTCCGCACCGTGCATCAGCCCGGCGCACCGGCCATGCTCAAGCTCTCGCTCGGCGTACGCATCACCAACTCCCGTCGTGAGAACCTCCGCAAGGAACTCCACCGAGGCGTCGAGGTCCACCGCCTTCTCCGCAGCGGCCTGGGCACGCAGTGGCGGACCGCGCACCCCCGTTTCGACATCGTCCGTGACCCCGCATGGCTCGCCGTGGACACCCCGCACGGAACGCCACTGCCCGGACTCGACGTCATGATCCGGCACAACCCGTTCGGCGCCGGTGACGACGCCGTCTGCCTCGCGGGTCTCACCGCCCCCCGGCCCTGGCCGGGCCGGACGGGCAGCCACTCGCGTCTCGCCGAGGTCATCGGCGGTCTCGCCGCCCGCACGGGCCGCCCCACCGGTGCCGTCGCCGCCGAGTGGTTCCTGCGCTACCTCGACCAGGTCGTGCGCCCGGTGCTGTGGCTGGATGCCACGGCCGGTGTCGCCCTCGAAGCCCATCAGCAGAACACCCTGGTGATCATCGACCCGCAGGGCTGGCCCGCCGGCGGCCGCTACCGCGACAACCAGGGCTACTACTTCCGCGAGTCGCGCCGCGCCGAACTCGACCACCGGCTTCCCGGTATCGGCACCCGCAGCGACACCTTCGTCGACGACGCCGTCACGGACGAACGCTTCGCCTACTACCTCGGCATCAACAACGTCCTCGGTCTCATCGGCGCATTCGGGTCGCAACGGCTCGCCGACGAACGCGTGCTCCTCGCCGCCTTCCGGCGCTTCCTCGACTCCGTCCGCCACCTCGGCTCTCCGCTGCCCGCGCAGCTCCTGGAGAGCTCCACCCTGCGGTGCAAGGCGAACCTCCTCACCCGGCTGCACGGCCTCGACGAGCTCGTCGGCCCCGTCGACACCCAGTCCGTCTACGTCACCATCAGCAACCCCCTCCACTCCTGAACGACATCCCCCGACGGGATCCCGTCTCCCAAGGAACCGGCCGGCCAGGACGGGCACCCCCGACGACCGACCCGTCCGAACTGCCGAGAGGAGAGCGCCACCCTTGCCTCCCACCGACGCGAGCACCGACACCAGCGGCTCCACCCCCTCGACCAGTGGCTCCACCCCCTCCACCGCCGGCGGGGTGGAGGACACCCTCGAACTGCGGCTGCCCGAGGAACTCGCGGCGCTCTTCGAACAGGACCGGCAACCGGGCTCCCGGACGCCGGCGGACGAGGACCCCCCGGGCGCGGCGCCCCGGGAGGGCCCCGTGGGCAAGCTTCCCGACCACGCACCGTTCCCCGGCGAGGACCTGCTGGACGGCCTCTCCGACTGGGGTGCCGTCCCTACTCCCATCGGCTCCTTCCAGCTCGTGCCCGTCCGGATCGAGCGCGATCTGCGGTTGATCAGCCGCTGGATGAACGACCCCGCCGTCGCGGCCTTCTGGGAGCTCGGCGGACCGGAGTCCGTCACCGAGGCCCACCTCGGCGGTCAGCTGGCGGGAGACGGCCGCAGCGTCCCCTGCCTCGGCGTGCTCGACGGCGTGCCGACGGGCTACTTCGAGATCTACCGCGCCGACCTCGATCCGCTCGCCCGTCACTACCCCGCCCGGCCCCATGACACCGGCATCCACCTGCTCATCGGCGGTGTCGCCGACCGCGGCCGCGGCGTCGGCACGATCCTGCTCCGGGCCGCGGCCGATCACGTGCTCGACCACCGGCCCCGCTGCGGACGCGTCGTCGCCGAACCCGACCTGCGCAACACCCCTTCCGTCTCCGCCTTCCTCAGCGCCGGCTTCCGCTTCTCCGCCGAAGTCGACCTGCCGGACAAGCGAGCCGCGCTCATGGTCCGCGACAGAGCGCTGGGCACAGTGCTGTGACCGACCCGCTGCCCTGCATACACCACTCGAATCGCATCGGTTCCATCCGAGGAGTCCCCGTGCCGAAGTCCCCTGCCACCGCTGACTCCGACGAGCCGACCGCCCTGCTCGCGCCGGCCGAGCTCAACCCGGAGACCTGGCAACGGGCGTCGGTCCGTCTGCTCGCCAAGACGCTCGGTGAGTTCGCCTACGAGGAGATCATCGAGCCGCTGCCCCAGGGCCTCGGCGACGGCTACGCACTCCGCCTCGACGAAGGGGAGAACCTCACCTTCCGGGCCCGGCGGGGCGCCTACGGCAGCTGGAAGGTCGACCCCGAGTCCGTGCGGTGCGACGGAATCCCGTTCACCGATCCGCTCCGCTTCCTGACGGCCGCCCGCCACCTCCTCGCGCTCGACGGCGCCACGCTCGGCCACCTCGTCCGCGAGCTGAGCACGACCCTGGCCGCCGACTGCAGACTCGACCACACAGCACTCCCCGCCGCCCGGCTCGCCGACCTCGACTACGCCTCCCTGGAGGGCCATCAGACGGGACACCCCTGGCTGGTCCTCAACAAGGGCCGCCTCGGCTTCTCCGCCCGGGACACCGCCCGCTGGGCTCCCGAGGCGCGGAATCAGGCCCGGCTCCCGTGGATCGCCGTCAGTACCCGCCTCGCCGCCTACCGAGGCGTGCGGGGCCTCGACACGCCCGAGCTCCTCTATGCCGCGGAGCTCGACGCTCCGGTGCGCCGGGCCTTCACGGCCACACTGACGGACCGCGGCCTCGACCCCTCCGACTACCTCCTGCTGCCCGTGCACCCCTGGCAGTGGGACCAGGTGCTTCTGCCCCTCTACGCCCCGTCGGTCGCCCGCGGCGAGATCGTCCCGCTCACCACGGACGGCGACCTGCGGCTCCCACAGCAGTCCATCCGCACCTTCCTCAACACCAGCCGACCCGAACGGCACACCGTCAAGCTCCCGCTGTCCGTGCTCAACACCCTCGTCTGGCGGGGGCTGCCCACCGAGCGCACGCTCGCCGCGCCTGCCGTCACCTCATGGGTCCACGGACTGCGCGACCACGACCCCTTCCTCCGCGACGAGTGCGGAGTGATCCTGCTGGGGGAGGTGGCCTCGGTCACCGTCGAGCACCCGCACTACGACCGGCTGCCCGAGGTGCCCTACCAGTACAAGGAACTGCTGGGCGCCATCTGGCGGGAGCCCCTGCGGCTGCCCGCCGGGGAGCGGGCCCGCACCCTCGCCTCGCTCCTGCACACCGACCCCGCAGGCCGCGCCTTCAGCGCCGAACTGGTCGAACGCTCCGGGCTGGCTCCCGCCACCTGGCTGCGTCACCTCTTCGCCGCCCTGCTCCCGCCCCTGCTGCACTTCCTCTACCGCTACGGCACGGTCTTCTCCCCCCACGGGGAGAACGCCATCGTGGTCTTCGACGACCACGACGTGCCCGTACGCCTCGCGATCAAGGACTTCGTCGACGACGTGAACGTCAGCGCCACGGACCTGCCGGAACTGGGCACCATGCCCGACGACGTGCGCGCGGTCCTGCTCTCGGAGGAGCCCGCCTTCCTCACCCAGTTCATCCACTCCGGTCTCTTCGTCGGGGTGTTCCGCCATCTCGCCCCGCTGTGCGAGGAGCAACTGGGCGTACCGGAGTCCCGGTTCTGGTCCCTCGTCCGTGCGGAGATTCTGCGCCACCAGTCCCGCTTCCCCGAGCTCAAGGACCGCTACGAGCTGTTCGACCTGCTCACTCCGCGTATCGAGCGCCTCTGCCTGAACCGCAACCGGCTCCACCTCGACGGCTACCGCGACCGTTCCCGGCGTCCGCACGCCGCCGTCCACGGCACGGTCCGCAACCCTCTGAGCCTGTGATGTCGCAGCGCTCCGGCCGGGACCGGACCGCGCTGTCAGCGGCGCCCCTTAGGGTGGGCGGTCTATGACGAAGCCATCCCTCCCCGAGCTCCTCCACGCCGCGGTCGACGCCGTCGGCGGGGTGGAGCGGCCTGGCCAGGTCACCATGGCCGAGTCCGTTTCCGAGGCCATCGACGACGGGTCGCATCTGCTGATCCAGGCCGGCACCGGTACGGGCAAGTCGCTCGGCTATCTGGTTCCCGCGCTGGCCCACGGGGGTCGCGTGGTCGTCGCCACGGCGACCCTGGCGCTGCAGCGCCAGCTCGTGGAGCGTGACCTTCCGCGGACGGTGGAGGCCCTGCACCCGCTGCTGCGCCGCAGGCCGGAATTCGCCATGCTCAAAGGCCGGTCGAACTATCTGTGTCTGCACCGGCTCCACGAGGGCGTCCCCCAGGAGGAGGAGGAAGGGCTCTTCGACCCGTTCGAGGCCGCCGCCCCCACCAGCAAGCTGGGCCAGGACCTCGTGCGACTGCGCGACTGGTCCGACGAGACCGAGACAGGCGACCGGGACGACCTCACCCCCGGCGTGTCCGACCGGGCGTGGTCGCAGATCTCGGTGTCCTCCCGGGAGTGCCTCGGCGCGAGCAAGTGCGCATACGGGGCGGAGTGCTTCGCGGAGATGGCCCGGGAGCGCGCCAAGCTCGCCGAGGTCGTCGTGACGAACCACGCCCTGCTCGCCATCGACGCGATCGAGGGCGCCCCGGTGCTCCCGCAGCACGAGGTGCTGATCGTGGACGAGGCCCATG
The DNA here is from genome assembly GCF_040656535.1 of Streptomyces sp. NPDC049887. NCBI lineage: Bacteria > Bacillati > Actinomycetota > Actinomycetes > Kitasatosporales > Streptomycetaceae > Streptomyces > Streptomyces sp. NPDC049887. Next base: position 62,824 of record NZ_JBFAMM010000029.1, read on the forward strand.
AACTGGTCTCGCGCGTCACCGGCGTCGCCACGGGAGAACTCACTCCCGGCCAGGTCAATCGCGCGGTGCGGCGTGCCGCCAAACTGGTCAACGAGAAGGCCGCCGATCAGCTGCAGACGGCCGCCGAGGGCTTCGAGAGGCTGATGGAGCTCGCGCTGCCGGGCCGCCTCGAGGAGATCCCGGAGGACCTGGGGTACGCACTGCTGGCGCTGCGCGATGCCGCCCGCACGGTGATCTCGGCGCTGGGCGCCACCCGCGACAAGTCCGTCCAAGACGAGGATGTCGTCCGCAAGCAGGCGCTCGCCTCGGTGGAGTCCGTCCATGAGGTCGCCGAGCGGATCAGCCACGGCTCCGAGTACGACGTGGTCTGGTACGAGCGCCACGACCGCTTCGGAGCGTCCCTGCGGGTCGCCCCGCTCTCGGTCTCGGGTCTGCTGCGGGAGAAGCTGTTCGCCGACCGCTCGGTGGTGCTCACCTCCGCGACACTCAAGCTGGGCGGCGATTTCAACGGTGTGGGGGCCTCGCTCGGGCTGGCCCCCGAGGGCACCGAGGGCGAGGACCTCGCCGTCTGGAAGGGCGTCGACGTCGGCTCGCCGTTCGACTATCCGAAGCAGGGCATCCTCTATGTCGCGAGGCATCTGTCCCGTCCGGTACGGGACGGCGGACGGGACGACATGCTCGACGAGCTCACCGAGCTGATCCAGGCCGCCGGTGGTCGCACGCTCGGGCTGTTCTCCTCGATGCGGGCGGCCCAGCTCGCGGCCGAGGAGCTGCGCTCCCGCATCCCCGAGTTCCCGGTTCTGCTCCAGGGCGAGGAGACGCTCGGGGAGCTGATCAAGAACTTCGCGGCCGATCCGAAGACGTGCCTGTTCGGCACGCTCTCCCTCTGGCAGGGGGTCGACGTCCCCGGTCCGAGCTGCCAGCTGGTGGTGATGGACAAGATCCCGTTCCCACGCCCCGACGATCCCCTGATGAGCGCCCGCCAGAAGGCCGTGGAGGAGGCGGGCGGGAACGGCTTCATGGCCGTGGCGGCCACCCATGCCGCGCTGCTGATGGCCCAGGGCGCCGGCCGGCTCGTACGGGCAACGGGAGACCGTGGTGTGGTCGCCGTGCTCGACCAGCGGCTGGCCACGGCGCGGTACGGGAGCTATCTGAAGGCGTCACTGCCGGACTTCTGGTACACCACGGACCGTAATCAGGTGCGCCGCTCCCTCGCGGCGATCGACGCGAAGGCGAGGGCTGACGGGAAGTAGGCGCCGACGGGAAACAGGCCAGGAGGGGAGGCGGACAGGCGCCGGGGCCGCTCCGTGAGGCCCCGCGGGCGCCCCCTGGCGACGGCGCATCGGACGAGCGGTCTCCCCCCGGGGAGACAACAGGGCCCCGGGACCGGCGCAGTGGGTCCCGGGGCCCGGCCAGGGCCGACGGAGTGTGCTCACACCCGTCGAAGCACTGCCACCACCTTGCCGAGGATCGTCGCCTCGTCGCCGGGGATCGGCTGGTACGCAGCGTTGTGGGGGAGCAGCCATACATGGCCGTCCTCGCGCTTGAAGCGCTTGACCGTGGCCTCGCCGTCCAGCATGGCTGCCACGATGTCGCCGTTCTCGGCTACCGGCTGACGGCGGACCGTGACCCAGTCGCCGTCGCAGATCGCGGCCTCGATCATGGAGTCACCGACGACCTTCAGGACGAACAGCTCGCCGTCGCCGACCAGCTGCCGGGGGAGGGGAAAGACGTCCTCGACCGACTCCTCGGCGAGGATGGGGCCACCGGCGGCGATGCGGCCGACCAGGGGCACGTACGAGGCGGCGGGCTTGCCCGTGGTGTCCGTCGGCTGCGTGGCCGGCTGGTCCGAGCCGCGCACCTCGTAGGCCCGCGGCCGGTGGGGGTCGCGCCGGAGGAAGCCCTTCCGCTCCAGGGCCATGAGCTGGTGGGCCACGGACGACGTGCTGGAGAGGCCCACCGCCTGGCCGATCTCACGCATCGACGGCGGGTATCCACGGCGCTGCACCGAGTCACGGATGACCTCGATGACCCGGCGCTGGCGGTCCGTGAGGCCGGAGCTGTCCGCGCGGATCCCCGGAGGTCGACCGGGCAGCGAACGAGCGGGGCGCGCGGGCTCTGCGCCCTCCGGGGTCGTGGCTGCGTCATTCATGGCATGCACCGGCTCGAATCGGTTCTGGGAGCGGTCCTGGGCAGTGATGGTGGCACTGTCAGCGGTGGTGGTCACGTCGGCCCCTCTCGAAATGGTCTCCCTGGCTGGACAACGGTAGTTGCTTTCGAAAGGTTGCGCCAAACACACGTTCGAGTGAAAAAACGCAGATCACCTTACGCTCGCATGTGGCTAGGTGTATAGGAGGCCGCGATCGTGCCGGTTGTCCGGACCGTCGCGGCAGCCCGCGCGGCGGGGCGTGAGCCGCGGGGGTGCCCACCGCCAGTCTGTCATCCGGGGCGCCGGAAAGGGGCGACCGCGGCCCCCGGGATCGGACGTGCCGGGCCCCTCCCGTAATCTCGTGGCCGGCCCTGCGGGCGGCCACGGACCGCGGGGCGCCCGCTCCCGAGGCGCGACACGCGTTCGGGCGGGATTGGCGGCCAAACCCCAGATCTAGTGGTTGGATTGTCCCGGCCACCCAGAAGTTGTGGTCCCCGGTCCATCAAGGTCGGGGCGATCGCCTATGCTTGTGGCTGCTTCGAGGGGGCCGATGCGCCCCTGCGGGGCTGTTCAGTCGTGCTGTGAAGGAGGGTTGGGAACCATGCACTGCCCCTTCTGCAGGCACCCTGACAGTCGTGTCGTCGACAGCCGGACCACCGACGACGGCACGTCGATCCGGCGCCGCCGCCAGTGCCCCGACTGCTCCCGTCGATTCACGACGGTCGAGACGGCGTCGCTGATGGTGATCAAGCGCAGCGGGGTCACCGAGCCCTTCAGCCGTAACAAGGTCATCTCCGGCGTGCGCAAGGCGTGCCAGGGGCGGCCCGTCACCGAGGACGCCCTCGCCCAGCTCGGCCAGCGGGTCGAGGAGGCGGTGCGCGCCACCGGCAGTGCCGAGCTGACCACCCACGACGTGGGTCTGGCCATACTCGGCCCCCTGCAGGAGCTCGACCTCGTCGCGTACCTGCGCTTCGCGTCCGTGTACCGGGCGTTCGACTCGCTCGAAGACTTCGAGGCCGCCATCGCGGAGCTGCGCGAGCAGCGGCCACCGGCAGAGGAGGGCGGGCCCGGTGCGACCCACGGGGTCCCCGAGCCCGCCAGAGCCGCCGACTGATCGAACGGCCCGCGGGGGCGGGGTGGGGATGGGTCGCAGAGCGGCTGAGGAGACCTGTCACGGGTGCTGCGCGCGGCGCTGCGCCCGGGGCGACAGACACAAGACCGTGCCACGGGAAGAACTGGGCACTTCAGGGCGTTTTTGCCCGTATATGGGAGGCGGCATGACAGAGACGACGAGCGGCCCGGCACGAGGCTCCCGAGCCAAGGGATCCAAGGCTGCCGCGGCCCGGCAGGGCCTGCGCATCGAGCGCGTCCACACCACCCCCGGCGTGCACCCGTACGACGAGGTGGCCTGGGAGCGCCGTGACGTCGTCATGACCAACTGGCGCGACGGCTCGGTCAACTTCGAGCAGCGTGGCGTCGAGTTCCCCGACTTCTGGTCGGTGAACGCGGTCAACATCGTCACCAGCAAGTATTTCCGCGGGGCGGTCGGCACCCCGCAGCGCGAGGTGAGCCTGAAGCAGCTCATCGACCGCATCGTGAAGACGTACCGCAAGGCCGGTGAGGACTACAAGTACTTCGCCTCGCCCGCCGACGCGGAGATCTTCGAGCACGAGCTGGCGTACGCCCTCCTGCACCAGATCTTCAGCTTCAACTCGCCGGTGTGGTTCAACGTCGGCACGCCCCAGCCCCAGCAGGTCTCCGCCTGCTTCATCCTGTCCGTCGACGACTCCATGGAGTCGATCCTCGACTGGTACAAGGAAGAGGGCATGATCTTCAAGGGCGGCTCCGGTGCCGGCCTGAACCTCTCCCGCATCCGCTCCTCCAAGGAGCTGCTCTCCTCCGGAGGCAACGCCTCCGGACCGGTCTCCTTCATGCGGGGGGCCGACGCCTCCGCCGGAACGATCAAGTCCGGTGGCGCGACGCGGCGGGCCGCCAAGATGGTCATCCTCGACGTCGACCACCCCGACATCGAGGACTTCATCGAGACCAAGGTCAAGGAGGAGGAGAAGATCCGCGCGCTGCGCGACGCGGGCTTCGACATGGACCTGGGCGGCGACGACATCACGTCCGTCCAGTACCAGAACGCCAACAACTCCGTCCGCGTGAACGACGCGTTCATGAAGGCCGTCGAGTCCGGCGGGAAGTTCGGCCTGCGTGCCCGGATGACCGGCGAGGTCATCGAGGAGGTCGACGCGAAGTCGCTCTTCCGCAAGATGGCCGAGGCGGCCTGGGCCTGTGCCGACCCGGGCATCCAGTACGACGACACCATCAACCACTGGCACACCTGCCCCGAGTCCGGCCGGATCAACGGCTCGAACCCGTGCAGCGAGTACATGCACCTGGACAACACGTCCTGCAACCTGGCCTCGCTGAACCTGATGAAGTTCCTGAAGGACGACGGCAAGGGCAACCAGTCCTTCGACGTCGAGCGCTTCCAGAAGGTCGTCGAGCTCGTCATCACGGCGATGGACATCTCCATCTGCTTCGCCGACTTCCCGACCCAGAAGATCGGCGAGAACACCCGCGCCTTCCGCCAGCTCGGTATCGGCTACGCCAACCTGGGCGCCCTGCTGATGGCGACCGGCCACGCGTACGACTCCGACGGCGGCCGCGCCCTGGCCGGTGCCATCACCTCGCTGATGACGGGCACCTCCTACCGGCGCTCCGCCGAGCTCGCCGCGGTCGTCGGCCCGTACGACGGCTACGCCCGCAACGCCGAACCGCACCAGCGGGTGATGAAGCAGCACGCCGACGCCAACGGAACGGCCGTCCGCATGGACGACCTGGACACCCCGGTCTGGGCCGCGGCCACCGAGGCCTGGCAGGACGTGGTCCGCCTCGGCGCGAAGAACGGTTTCCGCAACGCGCAGGCGTCCGTCATCGCCCCGACCGGCACCATCGGTCTCGCGATGTCCTGCGACACCACCGGTCTGGAGCCCGACCTCGCGCTGGTCAAGTTCAAGAAGCTCGTCGGCGGCGGTTCGATGCAGATCGTCAACGGCACCGTGCCGCAGGCGCTGCGCCGTCTCGGCTACCAGGAAGAGCAGATCGAGGCGATCGTCGCCCACATCTCCGAGCACGGCAACGTGATCGACGCCCCGGGACTGAAGACCGGACACTACGAGGTCTTCGACTGCGCGATGGGCGAGCGCGCCATCTCCCCGATGGGCCACGTCCGGATGATGGCCGCGATCCAGCCGTGGATCTCCGGCGCCCTGTCCAAGACGGTCAACATGCCGGAGACGGCGTCCGTCGAGGAGGTCGAGGAGATCTACTTCGAGGCCTGGAAGATGGGCGTCAAGGCCCTCGCGATCTACCGCGACAACTGCAAGGTCGGCCAGCCGCTCTCCGCCAAGAAGAAGGAGGAGAAGCAGGAGATCGCCGAGAAGGCCGAGGAGACGATCCGCACCGCGGTCGAGAAGGTCGTCGAGTACCGCCCGGTCCGCAAGCGCCTGCCCAAGGGCCGTCCCGGCATCACGACCTCCTTCACGGTCGGCGGCGCCGAGGGCTACATGACGGCCAACTCCTACCCGGACGACGGTCTCGGCGAGGTCTTCCTGAAGATGTCGAAGCAGGGCTCCACCCTCGCGGGCATGATGGACGCCTTCTCCATCGCCGTCTCGGTCGGCCTGCAGTACGGTGTGCCGCTGGAGACCTACGTCTCGAAGTTCACGAACATGCGCTTCGAGCCGGCCGGTATGACGGACGACCCGGACGTGCGGATGGCGCAGTCGATCGTCGACTACATCTTCCGCCGCCTGGCGCTCGACTTCCTGCCCTTCGAGACCCGCTCGGCGCTGGGCATCCACTCGGCGGAGGAGCGACAGCGGCACCTGGAGACGGGTTCGTACGAGCCCGCCGAGGACGAGGTGGACGTCGAGGGCCTGGCCCAGTCCGCCCCGCGCCAGCAGGAGAGCCTGAAGCCCGTCTCCGGCCCGCAGGCCGGGACTCCGGCCCCGCAGCAGGCGCACACCTCCGCGGAACTGGTGGAGATGCAGCTCGGCATCAGCGCGGACGCGCCGCTGTGCTTCTCCTGCGGTACGAAGATGCAGCGTGCGGGATCCTGCTACATCTGCGAGGGCTGCGGCTCGACGAGCGGCTGCAGCTGATGGCGGGCTGCCGGCGCCGGGCCTGACGCCCTGCGCCGGCAGCGCCCGAGGCGTGAGACCGAGGGAGGGGCACCGGACACGAGCCGGTGCCCCTCCTTCGCTGCTGTCTGCCGCCCGGGGCGACCCGATCCGGCCCCGACGGGCCTCCGGGCGCAGGCGGCGTGGGTGAGGGGGCCGGGGAACACCGGTCGCCCGGGGCGGGTGCCGCGACCCGGGCGGGGGGCCGGACCGGGCCCGCCGCGAAGACCGCGGTCAGGCCGGCGCAGTGCCCATCAGCTCGGCGAACTCGGCCGGGTCGGCGCTGAAACCGCGCAGGACCGGACGCAGTCGCCATGCTCCCGCGTCGTCCCGGGTGAACTCCGCGATCGTGGCGGCCGAGGCGTCCGGGACGGCCGACAGGTCGTGGCTCGCCAGCTCGACCGGACCGTCGAGTATCCGGACCCCGGTGTTCGGGACGTCGGAGAAGGACTTCTCCGCGTTCCGCTGCTGGATGACGACGCCGACCACGACCCTCGCGTAGGCCGCCGCCAGCCGTTCCAGTTCGAGGGTCATCACCTCGTCCGCGCCGAAGCCCTGCCCGGTGCGGCTGTCCCGGTCCAGGGTGATGGTGCCGTCGGGCGACCGGCTGTCGAAGTGCACGAGATAGGCGGGCGCGCCGTGCGGGGCGTCCGCCCTGTAGGTGGCGGCGACGATGTCGAGGTCGTGGGCGGCCGCTCCGATGGGGCTGGGGTCCCACTTGAGCGTCACCCGGACCTTCCGGAGCCCTTTGCTGAGACTGCTCACCCGAATTCCCTTCCTCGTGTACGGCACAGGCCCGCCAGGGCGGTGGCCGTCAACTCCCCGTGTCACGTGCGAGTTGTCATCGTGTCATGTGACCACCGATGTCCGGGGGCGGCCGGGAGTGGGCGGCTCGAACCGATCGGGTCGGTGACCGGACGCGTACCTTCACCCGGGAGAGTGACCGAGGCCACGTCCCCTGGCCGTACGATGGCGCGGTGCTGGTCAAGTGGATTCGCTGCACCGTCGTGGACCGTCGGGGGTTCGAACGAGGGCAGCGGAAATGGGCGGGGCTGCTGGGGGAGCCGGGCTTCCGGGGGCAGGGCGGCGGCTGGAGCAGGGGGCGGCCGGACGTCGCGCATGTGTTCGCGTTCTGGGAGACCCGCGCGTTCTACGACTCCTTCATGGCGCGGTCGCACGACCGCCTCGCGTCCGCCCAGTCGGGCACGTACCGGGACCTCCGGGCGAAGCTCTTCGACCACCGTTTCGACGTGAAGACCGGGTTCGAACCGCGCTTCACGGACGCGGACGTGGTGCGCGTGGCGCACTGCAAGGTGCACGAGCACCGGGTCGAGCACTTCTCCCTGATGCAGGAGAAGGTGTGGAACCCGGCGATGGCGGGGTCCCCGGGAATGGTGCGGGGGCTCTTCGGCGAGGCACCGGGGAACGAGTTCCTGGTGCTGTCCATGTGGCAGTCGGCAGCCGAGCACGGCAAGTACCGGGTGGAGCGGGTGGAACGGCTCTCCCTGAGAGCGCAGACGGAGGCGGACATCGCGGCGCTGGCCGGCGATGTCGTGGAGCTTCAGTCGTCCTGGACCGTGTGACCGACCGGGGCGGGCCGGGACGGGCGATGGGCCGGCGGATGCCGCCACCGCGGACGGAGGCGAGGGCCGAGCCCGCTCCGGACCGGACCGGCCCCACGGATGTGTGCGCGTCGTGCGAGGACACACCGCGGCCGTGCCACCGGGCTCCGCGTGCGGGGCCGCTCCGATCTAGGGTTTGTCCTATGGCACGACCACGGCGCATCGTCCTCGTCCGGCACGGCGAGTCGGAGGGCAACGCCGACGACTCGGTGTACGAGCGCAAGCCCGATCATGCGCTGAGCCTCACCGACCGGGGGTGGCGCCAGGCCGAGGAGACGGGCAACCGGCTGCGCGGGCTGTTCGGCCACGAGCGCGTCAGTGTCTATGTGTCGCCTTATCGACGTACCCACCAGACCCTCCACGCCTTCCGGCTCGACCCCCGGCTCCTCCGGGTCAGGGAGGAGCCGCGGCTGCGCGAGCAGGACTGGGGAAACTGGCAGGAGAGGGACGCCGTGCGGTTGCAGAAGGCCTACCGTGACGCCTACGGCCACTTCTTCTACCGCTTTCCGCAGGGCGAGTCGGGAGCTGATGTGTACGACAGGGTGGGGGCGTTCCTGGAGAGCCTCTACCGGAGCTTCGAATCGCCCGAGCACCCGCCCAACGTCCTGCTCGTCACTCACGGACTGACCATGCGCCTCTTCTGCATGCGCTGGTTCCACTGGACGGTGCCCGAATTCGAGTCGCTGTCGAATCCCGACAACGGCGAGACGCGGGTGCTGCAGCTCGGCGAGGACGGCCGTTACACGCTGGACAGGCCCTTCGAGCGCTGGTGCACTCCCGAGTGGTACGGGATCACCGGTTAGAGTGGCGGTGCGATGACCGCTGACTCCTCTCTCGACCGGCGCCTCGAACGCGCCCTGGCCAGCCTGCGCGGGCTGTCCGTGGGAGACGCCCTGGGCTCCCAGTTCTTCGTACCCTCCAACCATCCGCTGCTGAAACGGCGCGCGCTGCCGTCGGGGCCCTGGCAGTGGACCGACGACACCGAGATGGCCTGCTCGGTGGTGGCCGTGCTGGCCGCCCACAGCCGGATCGACCAGGACGCCCTCGCGCGGTCCTTCGCCGACCACCACGACTTCGACCGGGGTTACGGGCCGGCCGTGAACCGGATGCTGCGGCTGATCCGCGAGGGCGGCGACTGGCGAGAGCTGGCCTCGCAGCTCTTCAACGGCCAGGGCTCGTGGGGCAACGGCGCGGCGATGCGTATCGCCCCGCTCGGTGCCTGGTACGCCGACGACCCCGAGCAGGCCACCCACCAGGCGGAGATCTCCGCGTACACGACGCACCAGCACCGCGAGGCCGTCGTCGGCAGCATGGCGGTCGCGGCGGCAGCGGCGCTCGCGGCCTCCCCGGCCGGGCCTCCGCCGCCCGGGGACCTGCTCGACGGCGTGATCGCACTCGTCCCGCGCAGCGCGGTGGGGCAGGGCCTTCGCCGGGCGCGCGACATGCTCGACTACGGCGATGCCGGCACGGTCGCGGCGGTGCTCGGCCGGGGGCGGCGCACGAGCGCGCACGACACCGTCCCGTTCGCGCTCTGGTCCGCGGCACGGGCGCTCGGGGACTTCGAGAAGACCTTCTGGACCACCGCGCAGGTCGGCGGGGACGTCGACACGACCTGCGCCATCGCGGGTGGAGTGGTCGCGGCGGCCGAGGCCGGGGCACCGCCCGCGGCCTGGCTGGCGCAGACCGAGGCCCTGCCCGACTGGCTGCCCGCCCGGGTGGCCTGACCGGCGGAGGCCGCCCGGCCGCTCCGCCCCACTGTCACGGTCCTGCCACAACACGGGAGCGAGGGGGCGTACCCGGGTGTCCGGGGCTAGCCTGTCGGCCACGCCGCACCGTTGATCATGACGGGCGTGCGCCGACGAGACGCCGGGACAGCGGGACGGCCCAGTCCGCCCCACCCGCGGTGCCCGGTCGGGAGGGGGTCCCGTGCCAGACGTACCGTCCACACCGCAAGCCCCGGACAACGGGCCGGAGGAACGAGCCGGATCCGGGGAGGAATCGTTCATCCGGGACCGGCTCCCGGAACGGGACGCCGATCCCGGCGACGGCACCGGGCCGCCTGCGGATCCCGCGCATCCGCTCCCGGCAGGGACGCCGGCAGGGACGCGGGAGCGGCATTCGGACGGCGGCCGCGAGGGGACCGCTCACCACGCGGATGACGCCCGGCCTCGTGGAGCAATGCCGACCGAGTCGGGAAGGTCGCCTGCATCGGGAGCGGCACCGGAGCCGGGCGGGCCCGCGGCGGCATCCGGGCCCGCGGCCGGCGGCCCACCGGGGGAGGGCCGCCCGCTCGGTGCCGCGCCGCGCGATGCCGTCGGCGGTGCACCGGGCGCCGGGCCTCCTGGACCACCGGGCAGGCTCGGGGCCGCACCGGGCCACGGCTCGTGGGCCGGCCCCGGCCGCGCCCACGCGCACACCCAGCACGGACAGCCGTGGCGTCCACCGGCCGAACGACCCCAGCCGTGGCTCGCCTCCATCCGCCCCGCACGGCGCGAGCCCGCTCGTGCGGCGACGCTCTGCTGCGCCCTCGCCACCGCACTGCTCAGCGCCCTGCTGCTCGGCGACGGGCTCGGGGTGAACCTGCTGATCGTGGCGGTCCCCGCCACGCTCGCCGCGTGCTTCGCCGCCAGGGCCGCAGGCCGACGGCTGCGCCCCTGGACGGCCGTCTGGGCGGTCGGCGGCCTGGCACTGCTCCTGGTCCCCGCCCTGCGCGACGCCGGTTGGCCGACGTTCCTGGCCGTGGTCTCGGCGATGGCGGTCGGCTCACTCGCGCTTCACGGGGGCCGCACCTGGCCGGGCGTCGTCCTCGGCCCGTTCGGCGTGCTGGACTCGCTGGTGACCGGTCCAATGTGGGGGTGGCGCGGACTGCGTGAACGTGCCGACGGTTCCAGGGGCCGCTGGGGCCCCGTTCTGCGGGCGAGCGCGGTGGCCGCCTTGCTGCTTCTCGTCTTCGGCGCGCTGTTCGCGGGCGCCGACGCGGCGTTCGCCGATCTGCTCGGCGAGCTGACGCCGGATGTCTCGGGAATCGACGCCCCCTGGCGCCTCCTGCTGTTCCTCGTAGGACTGGCCGGGGCACTCGCGGCAGCCCACACCGCCGCGGCGCCACTGCGCTGGGACCGCCTCACCCTGCGGCAGGGCAGAGCGAGGGGCAGGGTCGAGTGGGCCGTTCCCCTGATCGTCCTGGACCTGCTCTTCGCGGCCTTCATCGCCGTCCAGCTGGCCGTCCTCTTCGGTGGGTACGACAGGGTGCTCCGCGAGACGGGACTCACCTACGCCGAGTACGCGCGGCAGGGTTTCTGGCAGCTGCTGTGGGCCACTCTGCTCACTCTCGTCGTCATCGGGCTGGCGCTGCGCTGGGCGCCGCGCGGAGGGGCCCGCGACAGCACCCTCGTCCGTGCGGTGCTCGGCACGCTCTGCGTGCTCACCCTGGTGGTGGTGGCCGCCGCGCTGCGCAGGATGGACCTCTACGTCGACGCGTACGGGCTGACGCGGCTTCGGATCTCGGTCGCCGCGATGGAACTGTGGCTCGGACTCGTACTGGTGCTGATCATCGCCGCGGGGCTCCTCGGGAGCCGCTGGCTGCCGCGAGCCGTCGCGGGCAGCGCGGCCGCCGCGGTCCTGGCCTTCGGTCTCGGCTCGCCCGACGCGCTGGTCGCCGAGCGCAACGTCCAGCGCTTCGAGAACACGGGGAAGATCGACGTCCGGTATCTGCGGGACCTCTCGGCCGACGCCGTTCCCGCTCTCGACGCCCTTCCCGAGCCGGTGCGCTCCTGCGCGCTGGAGGACATCGAACGCGACCTGCGGGAGACGGGGCAGTCCTGGTACGACACGAGCTGGGGGCAGGCCCGGGCGAGGGAGATCCTGGAGAAGCGGCCGGCATCGGCGGGCGGGTCTTCCTGCCCGGAGTACGGGCGGTACGGAGGGGACGGGGACGAGTACACCCGTGACGGGTACGGCGAGGACGCCGACCTCGACGACTTCGACCCCGGAACCGGCATGGACTGACGGGGCGTTCCGTCCGGGCGCATCGGCGCCGCCCGGCCGGCCCGGCCCGCCGTGAGCTGCGGTCCGCTCCCCACGTCCGTGCCGGGGCGGCTCCGGTCGGCGAACATCCGGAGTGAGTGACGTCGGCGAGGCGATCGCGCCCCGGAGCACACGTTCCGAGAGCAACTGCCAGGGCTGCCGGGCGAGTCCGGCCGGGAGCGAGGCGAGTGCGAGGACCGGAACGCCGATGGGGGACACCCGGCGCCGCCGGGAACGCCGCCGTCCGGCACCTGTGGCCGACACGCCCTCGAGGCCGCTTTGCCCTCGCCGGAGTACGCGCCGCACCACGGAGGAGTCCGTGAGAGCCCCTGTCAACTGGCCCGCCGGACACGAGCGGTGATGTACTCGAAGCCGACGTGTGCCCGGCCCGCGGTCCTTCACGAATGCGACACGTCGACGGCCGGGTGCTTCGCGTGCGGTCGTCAGCGGCGTCGTCGATCGGTCGCCGCACCTCCTCCGGCAGGTGGTGCGGCGGGGTGTGGCACGGGGTGACGTAGGTCCGGAGGCCAATCGGCGAGTTGGCCCTGGACGTGACTCCGGCGATGATGACGTAACGATCCAAAGTGTGCGAAAGCGAATGGCGGGACATGGGTGTCGTCGACGCGGCCGTTCGGGTCGGTGATGCCGCCACTGTGTCCGCGCGACGGCTGACGGCGGGCGCCTCCGGGAGAAGGGGAGCCGGGGTGTCGCGGCCGGGCCGCGCGGCGTAATCTGTCTGGCGCCATGCCGTACCAACCACCCACGCACACCGTTGAGCGCTCACTCCGCGCCACCACCGGTGCCAAGATCATCGCCGGTGTCGACGAGGTCGGACGAGGGGCGTGGGCCGGTCCTGTCACGGTGTGCGCGGCCGTCACGGGTCTGCGCAGGCCCCCCGAGGGGCTGACCGACTCCAAGCTGATCACTCCCAGGCGCCGCGCCGTCCTGGCCGCGGAGCTGGAGAGGTGGGTCACCTGCCATGCGCTCGGGCACGCCTCCCCGGAGGAGATCGACGACCTGGGCATGACGGCGGCCCTGCGGCTGGCGGCCGTGCGGGCTCTGGACGGGCTTCCCGTTCGGCCCGACGCGGTCATCCTGGACGGCAAGCACGACTACCTCGGTGCGCCGTGGCGGGTCCGGACGGTCATCAAGGGGGATCAGTCCTGTGTCGCGGTGGCGGCCGCCTCGGTGATCGCCAAGGTGCGGCGGGACACGCTGATGGCCGAGCTCGGACTGGGGGCGGCGGCCTTGGAGCCGTACGCCTTCGCCGAGAACGCCGGCTATCCGTCGCCCGTGCACAGGGCGGCGCTGAACGAACTCGGTCCCACTCCCGTCCACCGGCTTTCCTGGGCCTATCTCGATGCGATGCCGCGCTGGCGGCATCTGAAGAAGGTCCGGCTCCCGGTGGAGGCGGCCGCTCTGGAAAGCGGGGGCCAACTCGGCTTCGACTTCTGAACCGGCCGTACCGGGAGTACTGTGCCGACCGGCCTCACGACCGGTCGCACTTATGTGCCACCCGCCGGTGCTCGTCGCACCGGCGTTTGATAGATATCCACCCATGCCTCTCATCCCCGAGGAGCCTCAGATTCACGAGAGTGCCCAGGGTCCCCGCGCTGCATCGGCCGCAGGCCGCACCGCGCCGACCCCTCGTCCCGTACCCGGTCCGCGTGGCGCGGCCGCTCCCCGTCCCGGGCGCCCCGGCCCCGGTCCGGCCAGGCCCGCTCCGCCGGCGCAGCGTGCGCACGGTTCCACCGCCAAGGCGTCGCCGCGGCAGGAGAATCGTTCCGCGCCGCAGATCCAGCTCATCCCCGCTTCCGCCGACGGCGCGCTCGACGCCGCCGGTGAGGCCGTCGACCTGCTCCTCGACTCGGGGCGTGCCCCGGGCGAGATCCTCGTGCTGACCACGGGTGAGCAGCACCCCTGGGCGGCCCATGAGCTGTCCTTCGGCGAGACGGCCTACTGGGCCCAGCACGACGCCGCCGACGACGTCTTCTACGCGGACGCCGCCTCGGTGGACCGTGCCTCGTCCCGGCCCGTGGTCGTCGTCGCCGTGAACGGCGGCAACGACGACGACGCGGTGCGGGCACTGCCCGTCGCCATGGGGCGCGCGCGTGCGCTGCTGATCGTGTGCGGTGATCCGCAGCGGATCAACGCGGCGCTCGGCGCGGGCGTCTGAGCCGGACGGCGGCGCGCACATCCGGACCGGGCGCGGCACAGAGCCCGTCCGGGTGCGACGCTCTGCCCCGGCGCCCTCGTCCGGCCCCGCGCGGTGCGGGGACGTGCCGCGCCGCGTCCCCTGTGCGGCACAGCCGACGGGTGGGTGCCGGCTTCCCTGCCACGGGTTGCGGCCCCCACACGCCGTCGAGTGGCGCGTACGGGGTCGTGGCCGTCGAACGGGGCGGTGCCGGGAGGTCGCCCGAGGTCCGGTCGTCGGCGCGGAGCCGGGCAGCAGGCTGACCGTGCGTCTCAGCGGGCCGCCGTACGGCGCAGCGCCTCGGCGGCGCCGCTCGCCGTACGCAAGGGTGCGGCCCCCGTCCCCGGAACCAGATCCCCGAAACCGCTCGACCGCGAGTCGGAGCTGGGCCGACGGCCGCCACGCCCTTCGCCCAGCACCTGCCACCCACCGCGCGTCAGGGTGATGTAGGCGCCGCAGCGCAGGCCGTGCAAGGTGCACGCGTCTCGCAGTCCCCACATCCAGGCGCCGTCCTCCTCCGTCCAGCGCTCGTCGCCCTCACGGCAGTAGAGCAGTACGGCGGTGCGGACCGGTGAGCGGCGGCGCAGGTCGTGCGGGATGACCCGCCGCAACTGCGCCAGCAGCGCATTGCGGAAGTCCCAGCCGTCGGCAGGGGCGGCCCGCCGGGCGAACGAGGCGCTGGCGATGAGCCGTTCCTCGGTGTCCAGCACGGCGACGACGGCTGTCGACGGGGTCGGTTCATGGCGGACGTGCAGGCCGCTCACGACCTCGCGTGGGTTGCGCAGGAGAGGTATCCCCGCTTCCGCCCACTCCGCGGGCTCCAGCAGTCTGGCGAGGCGACTGGCGGAGCCGGCCGATCCATTGAACGCGGTGGCTGCGGACGAGGCGAATCCGAAGGTCACGGTCCTCCCTTCGCATACGCGCCCACAATGCGGGCAGAGTCGGGTGAGGGCGCACCGCGGCATAGCCCTTTGCGGACCGCGACCGGACCGGGCGGAGGGCGGTGGTTCCAATTCTTGCGGGCTCAGGGGCGGGCGGCAACGAGCAATTGAGGCCGCTGACGGGAATGGGCAGAAATGGTGCTCATATCCCTGCCCGCCGCTGCGCGCTGTCACGCTCCCCTCACGCCTGAACAGCCAGGACCAGCGGAAACACCCCCTCAGCTCCCGCTCGGCGCAACAGACGTGATGCGACGGCGAGGGTCCAGCCGCTGTCCGAAAGATCGTCCACGAGGAGCACGGGACCACCCGCCTCGGCCACCGACCGTGCCAGCTCCGGCGGGACGACGAGCGATTCATGCAGCCCGCGCACCCGCTGAGCGCTGTTCGTGCGTGAGATGTGCCGGTCCTCCGAGCCGGCCGTGTACTCGACGGCACCGAGGAGGGGCATCCTCCCGACCTCCGCGATGCGGGCTCCGAGCGAACCGACGAGATGCGGCCGGCGGCGCGAGGCGACGGTCACCACGCCGACGGGCCGGGCCGGTGCGTCAGCGGCTCCGGAGGACCAACCACCCGGGCCCCTGGCCCAGTCGGCCAGAACACTGACGACCGCATCGGCCGCATCGGCGGGCACCGGACCGTCCGGAGCCTGAGCGGAGAGCAACGGCCGCAGCCGGTTGCCCCAGCCGATGTCGGAGAGCCGACCCAGCGCCCGGCCCGTGAACGCCTGTTCGCCCACGGGAATGCGCCCCTTGAGATCCACGCCGACCGCCGGAAGACCCGTGGGCCACATCTTGCGGGGCTCCACCTCGACGCCCGGGCGCGCCAGTTCGCCGCGCGCGGCATCCAGCGCGGCGGCTGACACCGAGGCGTCGAAGCGGGAGCCGGCGCAGTTGTCGCACCGGCCGCACGGGGCGGCCTCCTCGTCGTCCAGCTGCCGGCGAAGGAACTCCATCCGGCAGCCCACAGCCGATGCGTAGTCACGCATGGCCTGCTGCTCGGTCTCGCGTTGACGCGCCACCCACGCGTAGCGCCGGGAGTCGTACACCCACGGCCGGCCGGTCGTCGTCCAGCCGCCCTTGACCCGCTGCACCGCTCCGTCCACGTCGAGGACCTTGAGCATCGTCTCCAGCCGTGTGCGTCGCAGCTCGACGAGCGGCTCCAGCGCAGGGAGGGACAGGGGCCTCTCCGCCTGCTCCAGGACGTCGAGGGTGCGGCGCACAAGGTCCTCCGGAGGGAAGGCGACCGAGGCGAAGTACTGCCAGATCGCCTCGTCCTCCTTGCCGGGCAGGAGCAGCACCTCTGCATGCTCCACACCACGGCCGGCCCGGCCCACCTGCTGGTAGTAGGCGATGGGGGAGGAGGGCGATCCGAGATGCACCACGAAGCCGAGGTCCGGCTTGTCGAACCCCATCCCGAGCGCGGAGGTGGCGACCAGGGCCTTGACCCGGTTGGCCAGCAGGTCGTCCTCCGCCTGCTGCCGGTCCGCGTTCTCCGTGCGGCCCGTGTACGACGCCACCGTGTGCCCGCAGTGCCTCAGGTACGCCGTCACCTCCTCGGCGGCCGCGACCGTGAGCGTGTAGACGATTCCCGAGCCGGGCAGCTCACCGAGGTGATCGGCCAGCCAGGCCAGCCGGTGGGCGGCGTCGGGGAGTTGGAGCACGCCGAGACTGAGGCTCTCCCGGTCGAGCGGCCCGCGCAGCACCAGCGCGTCGGTACCCACGCCGGTGCCCAGTTGCTCGGCCACGTCGGCTGTCACACGGGCGTTGGCCGTCGCGGTCGTGGCCAGCACCGGGACACCGGGCGCCAGGTCGGCGAGCATCGTGCGCAACCGCCGGTAGTCGGGGCGGAAGTCATGGCCCCAGTCCGAGATGCAGTGCGCCTCGTCCACCACGAGCAGGCCGGTCGCCGCGGCGAGCTTCGGCAGCACCTGGTCCCGGAAGTCCGGGTTGTTCAGCCGCTCGGGACTGACCAGCAGCACGTCCACCGCGCCGGCGGCCACCTCGTCCTGGACGGTCTCCCACTCCTCCGTGTTCGACGAATTGATCGTCCTGGCCCGGATACCCGCCCGCGCGGCGGCCTCCACCTGGTTCCGCATGAGCGCGAGCAGGGGCGAGACGATCACCGTCGGACCGCTGCCCCGCTCACGCAGCAGCGACGTCGCGACGAAGTACACGGCGGACTTGCCCCAGCCGGTCCGCTGCACGACCAGCGCCCTGCGCTTGTCGGCGACGAGCGCCTCGATGGCCCGCCACTGGTCCTCGCGCAGTTCGGCGGCGCCGGTGGTGTCCCCGACGAGACGTGCGAGTACGGAGTCGGCCGATGCCCGGAGTTCTGCGCGGTCTGCGTTGGTCATGCCCCCATGCAACCCGATGGCGAGGACAATCCGCGAACGAGCCGGTCAGCCTGTGGATAACGTTATCCACAGGGGTCGCGGTGCCGGGGTGGTCCGCGGGACCGTCGTGCCATGAACAAGCACCACGAACCCACCGGGCCGGCCGACGGCGAGCAGCAGCAGATCACCTTGCGCAGTCCGGCCGAACTCGTCGACGCCCTGCCGTACATGCTGGGCTTCCACCCGACCGACTCGATCGTGCTCGTCGCACTCCACGGCAGGCGGGGCCGCTTCGGCGGGCGGCTCCGCCTGGGCATCCCCGAATCCCCGCGCGAGTGGCTGCCCGTCGCCCAGCACCTCGCCGAGTGCCTCGTCGAGGGCAGCGAGCGCCGCGGCTCCCGGCCGGACGGAATCGTCGTCTTCCTCTGCCGGGACCCCGCGGAGGGGGAGACCGGCCGGGCGGTGATGGAGCAGCTGCGCCCCCTCGCACAGTGGCTGCGCACCTCCTGCGGCGCGCTGGACGTCCCGGTCCCCGAGGCGCTGTGCGTCTCCGGCGGTCGCTTCTGGAGCTACTGCTGCCCGGATCCCCGCTGCTGTCCGGCGGAGGGAACGGCGATGGCGATCTCCGGCACCTCGGTCATGGCCGCGGCCGCGGCGTACGCGGGCATCCAGGTCCGGGGCTCGCTGCGGGACATGGAGTCACGCCTCGAGCCGCTGCGGACCGCGGCCATGGCCGACCAGGAGAGGGCTTTGGACTCCGCGGGCGCGGTCCTGCTCCCGAGGATCCTGCACGGAGGGAGCCGGGAGCGGGTCGGGGCCGAGACCCTGAGGCTCGCCCGCCGGCTGATGAAGCGACTGGGGGAGAGGGCGACGCTCGACACGGGCCCCTCCTCGGCGGACGCCCGCGACGACGGGCTGATCTCCCACGCCGAGGCAGCCGCGGTGATTCTCGGGATCCAGGACCGCGAAACCCGGGACCGCGCCGCCGCGTGGATGGAGGGTCCGCAGGCCCATCGCGCGCTCAGGCTGTGGCGGGCGCTGGCGCGTCGTTGCGTCGGCCCCTACGCGGAGCATGCCGCTGCCCCGCTCTCGCTGGCCGGCTGGGTCGCCTGGTCCACGGGCGACGAGCCGAGCGCGCGAGTCGCCCTCAGCCTCGCCCTCCGGTCCGATCCGGAGTACGTCTTCGCGCGCCTGCTCCACCAGGCGTGCAACGACGGGATGGACCCCGAGGAACTGCGTCGCTGCCTGCGGACCCACGGCACGATGCCGGTGAAGCCGCCCTCGGGCGGTTCCGCAGGCGGTTCGGTGGGGAGCGCATCGGCTGCCGCGGAGCCCACGGTCGGTTCCGCGGGGTGCGGGCGGGCTGCCGCTGAGCTCACGGCCGGGGGCGAGCCGGTTTCCGCGGGGTCCTCCACAGAGCCGGCCGCTGCACGGACGGCCGCATCGGAACCCACGTCCGCGGCTTCCGCGCCGGGCACCGCGCCCACGGTCGAGGTCTCCGCGCCGGACCGGGACGCAACGGTCGGCCCGTCCGGTCGTCCGGGGCCGGCCGCGGACGGGGCGGTGGAGGACATGTCCCGGGCGCCCGGCCGTGCGCACTCCCCGCGTCACCGGGCCGAGGGGGCGCGCCGGCCCCGGCCCGGACAGTCGCGTCCGGGGTCGCACGGGCGTCCGGCCGGCCGGAAGAGGGGTACCGCACCCGGCCCGGCCGTTCCGCGAGCGACCTCGGCCGCCCGGCGGCGCGCCTCGTACGTCGAGGGCGACGCCGGGGCACCGAGCCCGTCCCGCCCGGGCGGTCGGAGGACCGCGGAAGGGGGACCCGGCGGCGGAGCGTGATCGGCCGGCCTCGCCGCAGGTGCCTCCACCCGGGGAGTGGTGCCGTCGTCGGGTCCGTGTGCCCCGTCGCCCGGTCCGCGCGGCCGAGCCGACCGGTGTCGTGGCCGTGGGCGCACCGCAGCCCCGTCCTGGCCGGTCACCGCCCGGTCCGACCCTTCCTCCCGGCTCCGTTCTGCCCCGGCACCAGGTCGACGTTCCGCCGGCCGCATCGGCTTCCGGCCCTCTCGCCGGGCCATGGTCGGGCCGGGGCACCAACTCGCCCTCGACCAGCCACGGCCGCGCTCCGGACGCGCCCGGACGGGTCCGGCGAAGATCCGGCACGGCTCGGTCCCCGGGGGGAGTGGAGAGCCGCCCCAGGGGCCTCGCCGAGAGGGGGACGACGACCGGATCGGCGCACCGAGGGGCCGCCGGTCCGGCGCACGAAGAAGTCGCGGTCACGATCAGGAAGGGAGTGTTTATCGTCAGGAAGACGACTATGATCGCGGCATGCCCTACGACCCGTCGGCCTTCCCGCCCTTCGCTGTCACCGTCGACCTGGTCGTGCTCACCGTGCGGCGCGACGCGCTGTGCGCTCTGGTCGTACGACGCGGCGAGCAGCCGTACCAGGGCCGGTGGGCGCTGCCCGGAGGTTTCGTCAGGGCGGACGAGGACCTCACGGCCGCGGCGGCGCGCGAACTCGTGGAGGAGACGGGGCTCTGCGTGCACGACCCCCACTCACCCGCGCCCGACAACGGCGCCCACCTCGAACAGCTCGCCACCTACGGCGATCCGAAGCGGGACCCGCGGATGCGTGTGGTGAGCGTCGCGCATCTGGCACTGGCGCCGGACCTACCGGCGCCGCGCGCCGGCGGTGACGCGAGCAATGCGCGCTGGGCGCCCGTCGGGGCGCTGCTGGTCCCGGAGGGGGGTGCGCGCGACGAGGACCAGTCCGGTCAGCTGGCCTTCGACCACACGCAGATCCTGGCGGACGGCGTGGAGCGGGCCCGCTCCAAGATCGAGTACTCATCGCTGGCCACGGCTTTCTGTCCGCCGGAGTTCACGGTCGGCGAGCTGCGGAGGGTCTACGAGGCGGTGTGGGGCGTCGCCCTGGACCCGCGCAACTTCCATCGCAAGGTGACCGGAACCCCCGGCTTCCTGGTGCCCGCCGGCGGCACGACGACCCGCCAGGGCGGGCGCCCGGCACAGCTCTTCCGGGCCGGTGGCGCGACCCTGCTCAATCCGCCGATGCTGCGCCCCGAGGTCTGACGTCCGGGCGGCTTGTGCTCGGGAGCCGAGCCGTCGACCTGACACCCGGCGCCACGAGGCTGCCGAGAAAGTCTGAAATGTCGCGTTATCGTGCTGCGGTATCCGCACCCGCCGTGCCCCCGCCCAGCCGCCGAGCGGTCTCACCTCCGCAAGGGAAGCGATGCTCCAGGCCATCGGACTCACCAGCACCTCCCGCCGGTACCTCGCGCCCGCCGTGGACGATCTGACCTTCGAGGCGAGACCGGGCGACGTCACCGCCCTTCTCGGAGCGCGGGGTTCGGGCAAGAGCACGGCCCTGCGGCTGATGCTCGGACTCGAGGAGGGCCGTGGCGTCACGTACTTCCGTGGACGCCCCCTCCATGCCATCGCGAGCCCCGCACGGGAGGTGGGTGTGCTGCTGGGCGATGTGCCCGGGCACCCCGCCCGTTCCGCGCGGGGCCAGCTCCGGATGCTCTGTGCGGCCGCCGGGGTGCCGGTGTCCCGTGCGGACGACATGCTCGACCTCGTGGGCATCGCCGCGTTGCGGGACGCGCGTCTCGGCTCGCTGTCCCTCGGCGCGGACCGCAGACTGGGTCTGGCCTCCGCGCTGTTGGGGGACCCGCACACCCTGCTGCTGGACGCCCCCTCCCGGGGGCTGTCACCGCGTGAGCACAGCTGGCTGTTCGGCCTGTTGCGTGCTCACGCCGCGCACGGCGGGACCGTCCTCTACACGACGGCTGACGCCAAGGAAGCCGCCGGGACCGCGGATCGCGTGGTCACCGTCGACAAGGGCCGGCTCGTCGCAGATCAGGACGCGGCCGACTTCGCCCGGACCCGGCTCCGGCCGCGCGTCGCCGTCCTGAGTCCGCACGCCGCCCGGCTCGCCGCTGCGCTGAGTCGTGAGTCGCGGGCCGCGCGCCGCTCCGTCGAGGTCGTCGCCGAGGGCGGCAACCGGCTCTCCGTGTACGGGAGCAGCTGTGCGGAGATCGGTGACACCGCCTTCCGCCACGGCGTTCTCGTCCACCAACTCGCCGATGAGATCGGTGACGCGGGGCCCCGCGCGGTACCCGCTCGCGCTCAGGGCTCCGGTGAAGCGACCGGGGTCGCCGTCCTCGACCCGCCCGGACCCGGTGCCGAGTCCGCCCCGGTCGGTGCCGTCGGCAGAGGGTCCACAGCACAGGGGAACGCCGCTCCCCGGGCATTCCCCGACAGCGCCCAGGAGCATGCGGTGGCGCACGATCCGGCCCCTCGGTCCGCTGCCCCGCACGCCGCCGGGCACCCCCCGGCCGCGCGGCACCCGGCGAGCCCCGCCTCCCCGGCCGGGCATCGTTCCACCGCCGGTCCGGCCCCGGCCACCCCGCCCCTTTCCCGTGCCCGCCGCGGCGCGTTCCGCGCCGCGCGGGCCCCGTCGCAGCCGCTCCAGCCGTTGCGGTACGAACTGCGCCGCTTCCTCGGGGTCCGGACGACGTATCTGATCACGACGGCCGTTCTCCTCTCGTCCGCCGTTCTCTCCGTCCTGCTCGCGTACGGGGGCCGAACCCCGCTGCGGGATCTGCTCGCGGCCTGGCCCGAGGCGTGGCCCCTGCCACCCGCCGCCTTCGGGGCCGGGGTTTTCGGCGCTCTCTCCTTCGGGGAAGAGTTCCGCTATCCCGCGCTGGCCACCGCGCGCGGAACCGTCCCCCGCAGGCTGGGACTGCTCCTCGCCAAGCTCACGGTGACGGCCGCGGCGGCTCTCGTGATCGGTGGTGCCGTCGTCGTGCTCGACGCCCAGGCGCTGTGGCTCCTCTACGGCTCCGACCCCCTGCCGGTGTTCAGGAACTGGCCTGCCCTCGCCCTGAGTTGGGCCGGGCTTTTGGTCGGCTGCGCATGGTCGGGCCTGCTCGCCGCGGGCACCTTCCGCCTCACGGCCGCGGGTGTGGCCGCCGTGCTCGCCGTCCCGATGGCGGTCGTCCCCCTCGTGCAGCAGGCGCTCGCGAGTCCCTCCGGGCGGTCGGTCGCGGGGTTCCCGGGGCGGTTGAGGGGGCTGACCTGGCTGCAGTGGCCGTACGAGGTGGACCGCTGGTTGCTCGCGGCGCTGCGGACGCTCGTCCAACCAGTGGGGACGGCGCTGGCTTTGTCGCTCTCTGTTCTCTTGTGCTCGTATCTGGTCATCGAGCTTCGCGGCAAAGCTCGTTGGTGACCAAACTCGATCACGATGCGATGAGCTGCCCGTAACTCCCCAAGGAATGACCGTTTCTTCCCGATAAGGCGTCAATTGCGGGGCGAGCGCCGATCACCCTTTCGTGTGCTTTTCACCAAAGACCTCAAGGGTGGCTGAGGGCACGCCGACAAAGGATGCGTGAGTACCCTTGCGCACACCATGATGACCGCCGCCCGCCCCGTCGAGTCCGGCCTCGCCGGCCCGGGCGATCTCGACCGATACCCCTACCCGGAGGTGCCCGGCGTCGACCGGGTGGGCCCTCCGGCCTGGGACACCGCGGAAAGCGAGTTGGGCCGCGCCGGCCGCCGCGCCGCGGGCAGCCGGGGCCGCGGGCTCCACGGTCAACTCGTCCAGCAGCTCGGCCAGATGATCGTCTCCGGGGACCTCGGGGCCGACCGTCCGCTCGTGCCGGAGGAGATCGGCCAGCGCTTCGAGGTTTCCCGCACCGTGGTCCGCGAGTCGCTGCGGGTCCTCGAGGCCAAGGGTCTGGTCAGCGCCCGCCCGAACGTCGGCACCAGGGTCCGTCCGGTCAGTGACTGGAACCTGCTGGACCCCGACATCATCGAGTGGCGCGCCTTCGGTCCGCAGCGCGACGACCAGCGCCGTGAGCTGACCGAGCTGCGCTGGACGATCGAGCCGCTCGCCGCCCGGCTGGCGGCCGGGCACGGCAGGGAGGACGTGCAGCAGCGCCTCGGTGACATGGTGGAGATCATGAGCCACTCGCTCGCGCAGGGTGACGGCATCACCTTCACCCGTGCCGACGCCGAGTTCCACTCGCTCCTGATCCAGGTCGCGGGCAACCGCATGCTCGAGCACCTGTCCGGCATCGTCGCCGCCGCCCTCCAGGTCTCAGGAGGACCCGCCGCGGGCTGCGACCGCCCCTCCGAGGCATCCCTCGCGCACCATGCGCGGATCGTCGAGGCCCTCGCCGCCGGCGACGCGAACGGTGCGGAATCGGCCATGCGGCAACTTCTCACGACCCACCCCGAGGTGGAGCGCGTGGTCCCGGCTCCGCGCGAGCACTGATCCGCGGCTGCGGCCGGGGCGTTCGAGGCGTACCCATCGTGTGTCGGCGGGCCCCCGGGGGCGGGGCCCCGCGTTGGGTTGCCGATTGTGGTTTTATGACCCATGGGGCGGGTTTTGGGGCCGTGGGTGTGGGGGGGGGGCCGGGCCGCGGGGCGACACGTTCGGGGGGGGGGGGGGGGGGGGTTGGGTGCCATCCTCTGGGGGGGGGGGGGCCCGGGGGGCCCCCCCCCCACGATTGTGGAGCCGAATGCTGATTGAATCCCCATTCGGCCGTTTTGTCGGCAATGAGGTGTGACTCGGGCCACGTGGATTGGGCGTAACACTCCTCGAAACTGTGCGATGACCTAAGAGGTGACAGCCGAGGAGGGAACAAGGGCGCCGATCGCGGCGCTGTTCACTCTCCGAGGTCCAGCCCGCGCCGTCGGTACATCCCCAGCCGACGGTCGTCGGCTCCGGCCCGATCATGGGCGGGGCCGGAAGCCGTTTCCATCGTTCCGAGAGGTTGTTCGTGTCGGCCAGCACATCCCGTACGCTCCCGCCGGAGATCGCCGAGTCCGAGTCTGTGATGGCGCTCATCGAGCGGGGGAAGGCTGATGGGCAGATCGCCGGCGATGACGTGCGTCGGGCCTTCGAGGCTGACCAGATTCCGCCAACCCAGTGGAAGAATGTTCTGCGCAGCCTCAACCAGATCCTCGAGGAAGAGGGTGTGACGCTGATGGTCAGTGCCGCGGAGTCGCCCAAGCGCACCCGCAAGAGCGTCGCAGCTAAGAGCCCGGCAAAGCGCACCGCCACCAAGACCGTCGCGGCCAAGACGGCCACGACCAAGGCCGTCGCCGCCACCGCGGCACCGTCGGCCGCCGCCGACGACGAGAGCACCGCGGTGGCCGCGGGCGAGACCGCCGCGCCCGCGAAGAAGGCGGCGGCCAAGAAGACCGTCGCCAAGAAGACGACGGCCGCGAAGAAGACCGCGCCGAAGAAGACCGCGGCCAAGAAGACGACGGCGGCCAAGAAGGACGCCGAGGAGCTGCTCGAGGGCGAGGAGGCGCTCGAGGAGCCGCAGGCCGGCAAGGCGGGCGGCGACGAGCCCGAGGGCGCCGAGAGCGCCGGTTTCGTGCTGTCCGACGAGGACGAGGACGACGCCCCCGCGCAGCAGGTCGCCGCGGCCGGTGCGACCGCCGACCCGGTGAAGGACTACCTGAAGCAGATCGGCAAGGTCCCCCTGCTCAACGCGGAGCAGGAGGTCGAGCTGGCCAAGCGCATCGAGGCGGGCCTGTTCGCCGAGGACAAGCTGGCCAACTCCGACAAGCTGGCCCCGAAGCTCAAGCGCGAGCTGGAGATCATCGCCGAGGACGGTCGCCGGGCCAAGAACCACCTGCTGGAGGCCAACCTGCGGCTGGTCGTGTCGCTCGCCAAGCGCTACACCGGCCGCGGCATGCTCTTCCTGGACCTGATCCAGGAGGGCAACCTCGGCCTGATCCGCGCCGTCGAGAAGTTCGACTACACCAAGGGCTACAAGTTCTCCACGTACGCCACCTGGTGGATCCGTCAGGCGATCACCCGTGCCATGGCCGACCAGGCCCGCACCATCCGTATCCCGGTGCACATGGTCGAGGTCATCAACAAGCTCGCGCGCGTGCAGCGCCAGATGCTCCAGGACCTGGGCCGCGAGCCCACCCCGGAGGAGCTGGCCAAGGAGCTCGACATGACCCCGGAGAAGGTCATCGAGGTCCAGAAGTACGGCCGCGAGCCGATCTCTCTCCACACCCCACTGGGTGAGGACGGCGACAGTGAGTTCGGTGATCTGATCGAGGACTCCGAGGCCGTCGTGCCGGCCGACGCCGTCAGCTTCACGCTGCTCCAGGAGCAGCTGCACTCGGTGCTCGACACCCTCTCGGAGCGTGAGGCCGGTGTCGTGTCCATGCGCTTCGGTCTCACGGACGGCCAGCCGAAGACGCTCGACGAGATCGGCAAGGTCTACGGCGTGACGCGTGAGCGCATCCGTCAGATCGAGTCCAAGACCATGTCCAAGCTGCGGCACCCGTCCCGGTCCCAGGTCCTCCGGGACTACCTGGACTAGGACGAGGACGACACTCCACAGGCGGAGGGCCCGGCACCCCGAGGGGACGCTGTCGGTCCATTCGGGCCCGGCCTGCTACTTCGCCCCGTCGAGCGTCGGCTCGGCGGGGCGAAGTGCTGCGAAGTGGCTGGTGCGGGTGCGGGCCCTGGGTGCGGCGGTGAGGTGAGCGTCGAATCTTGCGAGATTGATGACGGCGCCGGTGAGCTGGTGCTGAAGGCTGCTCCTGGCCAGTCCCTGGAAGTGGGGATCAGCGGAGACCGCAGCGGCCGACGGCCTGGGAGATGGCGCCTTCGACGCCAGTCCGGATCTTGTAGCGGTCTTTCCAGGCGTCGGTCCGCTGTCTGGTGCGGGCGGCTTGGACATCGTGGTGCTCATCGGTGAACAGCGGCCCCGGCTCGTCCCTCACCCGGACAGCCCGGCTTCCCTTCGGGAACGCGGCCCGCGCCACCCGCACCGTCTCCGCCGCGTGTCACCTGCCCGCCTGTGTGTGCGGGCCCCGTCCGGTCCGGATTCCGCCCGCCCGCTCCCGGTTGCTCGCGTACCGCACCCGCGGGGGTGCGGACCGTGTTCGGCTGGTCGACGCTGAGTGGACGGAGAGCACCGTAGAGTCAGGAGAGCGCATGCGACGTCCCATCACCCGACCCTTGACGGCGGCCTTGGCCCTGGCCTCCGCGGCGGCTCTGGTCCCACTCGTCTCGCTGGCTCCGGCGGCGGCCGACAGTGTGATCATCGGGGGGTCGGCGGCGCGATCCTCGGAGACCCCCTGGGTCGTCGCCCTGTCCAGCCGTGACCGGTTCGGGGGTACCAGAGCCGGGCAGTTCTGCGGCGCCGTGGTGGTGGGGCCGACGAAGGTGCTCACCGCGGCACACTGCCTCAGCCGGGAGGTGCTGGGAACGCCGGTGGGCGAGGTGCGCGATCTGCGGGTGATCGCCGGGCGTGAGGACCTGCGCGGCCCCGGTGGCCAGGAGATCCCCGTGCGGAAGGTCCGGTTCGCGCCCGGGTACGATCCCGCGACCAGTTCCTCGGACCTGGCCGTGCTCACGCTCGGCAGCGCTCTGCCCGCGCAGTACGCCATCGCGACGGCCCGTCGGGGCGACGGGGCGTACCGGCCCGGCACGGCGGCGACGGTCTACGGCTGGGGCGACACGACCGGGGCAGGCACGTACGCCCGGACGTTGCGCGCCGCGCGGGTGCAGGTGCAACCGGACTCGGTGTGCGCGCGGGCCTATCCCGGCAGCGTGATGGGAGGCCGCTACCTGCCGGCCACGATGATGTGCGCCGGTGATGCCAGGGGCGGTCACGATGCCTGTCAGGGCGACAGCGGCGGCCCGCTGGTGGCGCAGGGCAGGCTCATCGGGATCGTCTCCTGGGGCAGCGGATGCGGCCGGGCGGACTCACCCGGGGTCTACACGCGCGTCGGCGAGGTGCTGCCCACGGTGGCCGACAAGCAGTGAGACGCCCGCCAGTTGGCGATGGACCGAACGATTTCGGCCACTGAGTGGCATGAACTCCGCTACGTCGACCGACTCAAAGGCTCGATCCGGTCGCCAGGAGTGGTGGCGCGCGCACCGGAAGTCACCGAGCGCGGTGCGCGGTCACGAGAACGGGCGGCCACCCCCGAAGGGGGTGGCCGCCCGTCGACCGGTCCTGGACCGGTCCCTGGCTCGTCGTGGGATGCGACGTCAGCGCTCGTCGTCTCCGGCGCTGGCGGGTACGGCCGTCAGGCGGTCCGTCTCATCCTGTATCTCGGCGGCGATCTTCTTGAGTTCCGGCTCGAACTTGCGCCCGTGGTGGGCACAGAAGAGCAGCTCACCGCCGCTTGTCAGGACGACGCGCAGGTACGCCTGGGCGCCGCAGCGGTCGCAGCGGTCAGCGGCCGTCAGCGGGCTCGCGGGGGTCAGAACAGTAGTCACGTCGCCTCTTCTCTAGCTCGACGAGCTGTCGTACCAGGGTCAACATCCAACCAGGCCGAAAACGTTCCCGCTCGCGCCTTTTCCCTGAAACTTCATCGTCAAGGTGGCTGTCTGCTGCCGGTTGGCGGCGAATGTGCCGTATTGCTTGGCTTTACGGTTTCGCTTGCTTCTCTGGGCATCGGGTCCTCCCGGCTGGGTTGCCGGTTGTTCATGAGGACGTGCCCGGAGCCTAAATGGTTCATGCCTGGAAGGGAACGTGATGTGCGCGTCACTCCATCGAGGGATCGAACGTGTATGCGACTCTGGGCTAGCATGTTGAATCATGAGGGTGGCGTTACATCGGCTCTACCAGGCCTCGGTACCCTCTGACCGGCGACCGACGCCGGGCCGTTACCCCCACACGGCCACATTCAAATTCAGCGAGGAGCGAACCGCGTGACCGCCGAGACGTCCGTGCCGTCCAGTGCGCTGCTGACCGCAGACCGTGACGGTTCCAACTACACCGCGCGGCACCTGCTCGTCCTCGAGGGGCTCGAGGCTGTTCGCAAACGGCCGGGCATGTACATCGGCTCGACCGACAGCCGCGGCCTGATGCACTGCCTTTGGGAGATCATCGACAACTCGGTCGACGAGGCCCTCGGGGGCTACTGCGACCACATCGAGGTCGTCCTCCACGACGACGGCTCGGTCGAGGTCCACGACAACGGCCGCGGCATCCCCGTCGACGTGGAGCCCAAGACCGGACTGTCCGGTGTCGAGGTCGTCATGACCAAGCTGCACGCCGGCGGCAAGTTCGGCGGCGGCTCGTACGCGGCGTCCGGAGGTCTGCACGGCGTGGGCGCCTCCGTCGTCAACGCGCTCTCCGCCCGCCTCGACGTCGAGGTCGACCGGGGCAGCGCGACCCACTCGATCAGCTTCCGCCGCGGAGTCCCCGGCATCTTCACGGAGTCCGGCCCGGACGCACCGTTCGACCCGGCGAGCGGGCTGATCAAGGGCAAGCGGGTGCCCAAGAACCGCACCGGCACCCGGGTCCGCTACTGGGCGGACCGGCAGATCTTCCTCAAGGACGCCAAGCTCTCGCTGGAGACGCTCCACCAGCGTGCCCGCCAGACGGCGTTCCTCGTGCCAGGCCTCACCATCGTGGTGCGCGACGAGCGCGACCTCGAGGGCGAGGGCAAATCGCAGGAGATCTTCCGCTTCGACGGCGGCATCAGCGAGTTCTGCGAGTACCTGGCCCAGGACAAGGCGGTCTGCGACGTCCTGCGTCTGAGCGGTCACGGCACGTTCAAGGAGACCGTGCCGGTCCTCGACGACCGCGGCCACATGACCCCGACCGAGGTCACCCGCGAACTGGGCGTCGACATCGCGCTGCGCTGGGGCACCGGTTACGACACGACGCTCAGGTCGTTCGTGAACATCATCGCCACACCCAAGGGCGGCACCCACGTCACCGGCTTCGAGCGCTCGGTCACCAAGACGATCAACGAGGTGCTGCGCTCCGCCAAGCTGCTGCGCGTGGCCGAGGACGACATCGTCAAGGACGACGCCCTCGAAGGGCTCACCGCCGTCGTGACCGTCCGGCTCGCCGAGCCGCAGTTCGAGGGCCAGACCAAGGAGGTCCTCGGTACCTCCGCGGCCAACCGCATCGTCGCCAACGTGGTCGCCAAGGAGCTCAAGGCGTTTCTGACCTCGACCAAGCGCGACGCCAAGGCGCAGGCGCGGGCCGTGCTGGAGAAGGCCGTCGCCGCCGCGCGCACACGGATCGCCGCCCGCCAGCACAAGGAGGCGCAGCGGCGGAAGACGGCCCTGGAGTCGTCCTCGCTGCCCGCCAAGCTCGCGGACTGCCGCAGCGACGACGTCGAGCGCAGCGAACTCTTCATCGTGGAGGGCGACTCGGCGCTCGGCACGGCCAAGCTCGCCCGCAATTCGGAGTTCCAGGCGCTGCTGCCGATCCGCGGCAAGATTCTCAACGTGCAGAAGTCGTCGGTCTCCGACATGCTCAAGAACGCCGAATGCGGCTCGATCATCCAGGTCATAGGGGCGGGCTCGGGCCGTACGTTCGACATCGACGCCGCCCGCTACGGCAAGATCGTCCTGCTTGTGGACGCCGATGTCGACGGTGCCCACATTCGCTGTCTGCTGCTCACGCTCTTCCAGCGCTACATGCGGCCGATGGTCGAGGCCGGCCGGGTATTCGCCGCCGTCCCGCCGCTGCACCGGATCGAGCTGATCCAGCCCAAGAAGGGCCAGGACAAGTACGTGTACACGTACTCGGACAACGAACTCCGCACCACGCTGCTGGAGTTCCAGCGCAAGGGGATCCGCTTCAAGGACTCCGTCCAGCGCTACAAGGGCCTCGGCGAGATGGACGCCGACCAGCTCGCCGAGACCACGATGGATCCGCGCCACCGCACCCTGCGCCGGATCAACATCGGGGACCTGGAGGCGGCGGAGCAGGTCTTCGACCTGCTCATGGGCAACGAGGTCGCGCCGCGCAAGGAGTTCATCACCAGCTCCGCGGCGACCCTGGACCGCTCGCGCATCGACGCGTGACACCACGCCCGGGCGGAGTGCCGGCCTCCGTCACCTGATGGGGTGAAGAGCACAAGAGAAGAGTCCGGGATCTCCCAGTTCTGTCCATCCTTGGGCACGCGGCCGTAACGGTTGCTGACAAGGAGAGCTGAGCGTGGAGAAGCAGCAAGGCCGGGACGACGGTGCGGTCCGCATCGACGACCCGTGGTACGACGCGCTGGCCTCCGGCTGGGGTGAGTCGGGCGGTGCGGACGAGGCGTCCGTGCCCCCGGCGGCAGCGGCCGGGAGCCCGGACGGCCGCCGTCACCGGGCGAGCGACATCTATCGGGAAGTGCACCGCAGTGCGGCCTTCCAGCAGGTCCGCAGCCGCTACCGGCGGTTCGTCGTGCCGGCGACCACTGCGTTCTTCATCTGGTACGTGGCGTACGTGGTCACGGCCACCGCCGCACCCGCGCTGATGGCCCGGCCGGTGATCGGCGCCGTGAACGTGGCGATGGTGGCGGGGCTCGGCCAGTTCCTCAGCACCTTCCTGCTGACCTGGGCCTACGCCCGTCACGCACGGTTGCGCAGGGACCGTGCGGCACTGGATCTCCGCTGGGCGGTCTTCGACCGGACACGGGACGCGGAAGCGCTGCCCGGCGACGACTTCCGGCAGGCGGGTCCCGCCGGAGGCCCACCCCTGCCCGGACAGGCCGACGCGGCGCGGAAGAAGGACCAGTGACGGGCGATCACCAGACCCTGGCCCTCGTGCTGTTCAGCGCGTTCATCGCGGTGACGCTGGCCATCACCACCTGGGTCAGCCGCAACCGGCACGGCTCGGCGGAGGAGTTCTACGCCGGCGGACGGCTCTTCTCACCGATGGAGAACGGCTTCGCCATCGCCGGCGACTACATGTCGGCCGCTTCCTTCCTCGGCATCTCCGGGCTCATCGCCCTCTACGGCTACGACGGCATGCTCTATTCCGTGGGCTTCCTCGTGGCCTGGCTGGTCGTGCTGTTCCTGGTCGCCGAACTGGTCCGCAACTGCGGCCGCTTCACTCTCGCCGACGTCGTCGCCAGCCGGATGAGCGAGCGCCCCGTGCGCATCGCGGCGGGAACCTCCTCGGTCGCCGTGTCCGTTCTCTATCTGGTCGCGCAGATGGTGGGGGCGGGCAGCCTGGTGGCCCTGCTCCTCGGCGGGACGAGCGAGGCCGCGCGCTCGTGGACCGTCGTCGGCGTCGGCGCGCTGATGGTCGTCTACGTCTCGATGGGAGGGATGCGGGCCACCACCTGGATCCAGATCGTCAAGGCCGTACTGTTGATGGCCGGTGCCACCGCGCTCACCGTGCTGGTCCTGACCCGCTTCCACGGCGACCTCAACGAACTGCTGGACACCGCAGCCGCGCGGAGCGGACACGGCACGGACTTCCTCTCGCCGGGACTGCGGTACGGCACGGACTGGACCGCGCGTCTGGACTTCATCAGCCTCGGGCTCGCCCTGGTGCTCGGGACCGCCGGTCTGCCGCACATCCTGTCCCGCTTCTACACCGTGCCCACGGCCCGGGCGGCCCGCCGCTCGGTCGTCTGGTCCATCGGGCTCATCGGCAGCTTCTATCTGATGACGATCGTGCTCGGATTCGGCGCGGCGGCCATTCTCGGTACCGACGAGGTGCGCTCGTCGAACGCCGCGGGGAACACGGCGGTCCCGCTGCTCGCCCTCGACCTGGGCGGTGGAGCGGGCTCCACCGGAGGCACGGTGCTGTTCGCCGTCGTCGCCGCGGTCGCCTTCGCCACGATCCTCGCCGTCGTCGCCGGCATCACCCTCGCCTCGTCGGCGTCGGTCGCCCACGACCTGTACGCGTCGCTGAGGAGGCGGCGCGGCAAGGGATACAGCGAGGTGACGGTGGCACGGGTCGCCGCCGCGGTCATCGGCGCCGCGGCGATCGCGCTCGGCCTGCTCGCCCGTGACCTCAACGTGGCGTTCCTGGTGGGTCTCGCCTTCGCCGTCGCAGCCTCCGCGAACCTCCCCGTGCTGCTCTACTCGCTGTTCTGGCGGAAGTTCACCACCCGCGGCGCCGTGTGGTCCGTGTACGGCGGCCTGCTCCCGGCGGTCCTGCTGGTGCTGCTCTCACCGGTGGTGTCGGGCAGCCCCGAATCGCTCTTTCCCGACCTGGACTTCCGGTGCTTCCCGCTGCAGAACCCGGGCCTCGTCTCCATTCCGCTCGGCTTCCTCGCCGGCTGGCTGGGCACCGTGACGTCCTCGGAGGAGCCGGACGAGGCGAAGCACGCGGAGACGGAGGTCCGGTCGCTGACGGGAGCGGGCGCGGTCTGAGCCGGTCCGGGGTGCCGACCGCATCCGCGGCCGGGCGTCCGGCGGTCGCCGTCCCCGCTCGCCGTCCGTGCAGTGGCGTTCCGGCCGGCGAGGTCCTGTCGCGGCGGGGGCCGAGCCGGGCGCGGGCGGGGCGTTCAAGCTGCTTCCGACAGCGCCGTGCGGCCGGCGGCCCGCGCGAGCGCGTTCGGCGATCTCCCGCGCGGAGCGGGGTGGCGGAGGCCGTCAGGACCCTGCGGCCCGTCCCCGGGTGGTGGGGGATCGGCCCTCGGGGGGTGCCTCTATGTTTTTCGTCAAGCTGTGCGGGGGCTTCTCGGTTCGTAGAAGGTTCCGTCGCGGAGCATGGCGAACAGGACGCTGATGCG
>NZ_JBFAMM010000030.1:0-87416 GCF_040656535.1 Streptomyces sp. NPDC049887
CACCCCCCAGGTCATCCGTTCGACAGGGGGCAACAGTCATGCCGGGCCCGGAGGCCAGCGGCCCTCTTGCAGGACCGCGAAGAAGATAACGGGGCAGGCCTCGCGGGAGCCCTCGTACATCGCCTCGATGACCTGGGCGTACTCGCGCTCCACGACCGGCCGCTTCACCTTGAGGCTCGGGGTGAGTTCACCGTGCTCGACATCGAGATCGCGCGGAAGGACCGAGAACTTCTTGATGGTCTGCCACCGTTGGAGGTCGCCGTTGACCCGCTGGACGAAGCCGTCGATCAGCTCGTGGACCTGCGGCGAGGAGACGACCTCGGCGTAGCCGAGGCCGCCGAGGCCGTGCGACTCCGCCCAGGGCATGATCACGGTCTCGTCCAGGGTGATCAGGGCGGAGCAGAAGTTGCGGCCGTCGCCGATGACCAGGATGTTGCCGACGAAGGGGCAGACCGCCTTGAAGCGGCCCTCGATCTCGGTGGGTGCCACGTACTTGCCGCCCGAGGTCTTGAACACGTCCTTCTTGCGGTCGGTGATCCGGAGGAACCCGTCCTCGTCCACCTCGCCGATGTCGCCGGTGTGCAGCCAGCCGTCGCTCTCCAGCACCTCCGCGGTCTTCTCGGGGAGGTTGTGGTAGCCGCGCATGATGCCGGGGCCCCGCAGCAGGATCTCGCCGTCCTGGGCGACGCGGACCTCGGTGCCGGGCAGCGGGGTGCCGACCGTGCCGATCCGGTTGTCGCCGGCGGGGTTGACGACGCAGCCCGCGCTGGTCTCGGTGAGACCGTAGCCCTCGAGGATGCGCACGCCGGCTCCGGCGAAGAAGTAGCCGATGTCGGGGGCGAGTGCGGCACTGCCCGAAACGCTGGCGCGCAGATTGCCGCCGAAGGCCGCGCGGATCTTGCCGTACACCAGCCGGTCGGCGATGGCGTGCCGCACGGCGAGCGACGCGGGCACCCGGCGTCTTCCGGTCGCCGCCATGCTCTCCTGCCCTGCCCTGGCGTAGTCGCGGGCGACCTTCGCGGCCCACAGGAAGACCTTGTACTTCGCGCCGCCCTCGGCTCTCGCCCTTCCCGCGATGCCGTTGTAGACCTTCTCGAAGATCCGCGGGGCGGACGCCATCAGGGTCGGTCGCACGGCGGGCAGGTTGGTGACGATGCGGTCGATCCGGCCGTCCACCGCCAGCACATGGCCGGTCTGTATCTGACCGGAGATCAGCGCCTTGCCGAAGACGTGCGACAGCGGCAGCCACAGGTACTGCACGTCGTCGGAGCGCAGCAGCCCGCGGGCCTCCTGCGCCACGGCCTGGTACGACCAGCAGTCGTGCACCAGGCGGACGCCCTTCGGCCGGCCGGTGGTTCCGGAGGTGTAGATCAGGGTGGCGAGTTGCTCCGGCTCGATCGCCCGTACCGTGTTGTCGACCGCGTCCGGGTGCTCCTCCAGGTACCCGGTGCCGCGCTTCTCCAACTCGGCGAGGGACAGCACCTCCAGACCTTCCAGCCCCTCCAGCTTCTCCAGTTCAGGTACGGCCTCCTCCGCGTCGAAGAGGATGGCGTGGCCCAGCCCCGGCAGCCGGTCGAGTTGGCCGGCCACCTTGGCCAACTGGGCGGCGTTCTCCACGAAGACGGCCCGGCTGCCGGAGTCGGAGAGGATGTACACCGTCTCGTCCGCGTTGGTGCTGGGGTAGACGGCGGTTGCCGCCGCGCCCGCGCACATGACGCCCAGGTCGGCCAGGATCCACTCCACCCGGGTGGAGGAGGAGATCGCCACCCGCTCCTCGGGCTGCAGCCCGAGGGCGATCAGGCCGGCCGCGATCGCTCTGACGCGCTCTCCGGTCTCCGCCCAGGTCAGGGAGCGCCACTGCTCGGCGCCGGAAGCGCCGTCGCCGGTCCGGCCGTCGATCGGCACGGGATAGCGGTAGGCCTCCCGGCCGGGTGTCGCCCCGACTCTGGAGAGGAACAGATGCGCCACGGAGACCGGGCGGCTTTCGAGTAGTGACTGGGCGGAACTCACATCGACCTCCGGGCCCGGGGGGCGCGCTCAGTGTCTTGTTAACCGGCAGGTAACTCGCAGGCGGTTGGTCGAGACTAGAGCCAAGCCCGCCTACGCGTAAGGGGGGAAAATGGCGGCCGAACCCCGCCCAATCGGCTCTCGGTGCCCCAAAGGAGACACCCGGGAGGCCCGGGCTCCGGCGGCGACGCGAGTTGCCGGCGCGAGGCGGTCAGGGCCCGGGGCGAACCCGGGGCGAACCTCCTCCCAGGTCGAGCCGGCGGCCTCCGCACGGACCGAGCGGATCCGATGCGGGGTGCCACGGGAGACGCGGGAGCGCGCCCGGCGACGGCAGCTCAGTGGGGACCGCCCGGGCCGAGCAGGGCGCCACCCGCACGACGCCCGCGGCGCCCTCGCCCGTCTCCTCCCCGGCCGGACCACGGCCGAGCGGGACGACAGGATCGGCGCAGGGCCCGTCGGGCCCGGAGACGCCTCCCAGCGCGTTCACGCTGATCCGCGTCGAGGGCCGCGGCGTACGTCCCCGCCGCGACCGCCGACGCCAGGTCCGCCGACGCCAGGTCCCCCGACGCCGGTTCAGTCATGAACCTGGTCCCGCTCCGTCCGGCGTTCCCTCGGGTTCACGCTCCGATCCCCTTCGCCACGTCCCATATGCGTGCCCCGTCGTCGTATCCCGCGGTGACGATCAGCGGCGGACCATCCGACGGGCGGACCTGGCAGGCCGCACGTACCCAGCCGTGGGCGTCGAGGATGCCCGCGAGGTCCA
Organism: Streptomyces sp. NPDC049887; assembly: GCF_040656535.1. Taxonomy (NCBI): domain Bacteria; kingdom Bacillati; phylum Actinomycetota; class Actinomycetes; order Kitasatosporales; family Streptomycetaceae; genus Streptomyces; species Streptomyces sp. NPDC049887. The sequence goes on from NZ_JBFAMM010000030.1 coordinate 2,771, forward strand.
TGCCGAGGATGTCGGTGGGTTCGCCGGTGAAGGGGTCCCAGACGGCCGTGCCGGGACCGTCGCCGCCCGCGACGGGCAGAGGGCGGTCCTCCGTGTCCGCCCGGCACAGGGCGTACACCGGTCCGGTGCCGCGCTCCGGCGCTCGCACCTGCTCCCAGGTCCGCGGGTCCCACAGCCGGACGATCCGGTCCCGGCCGCCGGATGCCAGCAGCGGCCTGCCGTCCACGCGGACCTCGCACAGCGCGCGGATCCATGTGCGCGACGCCGTGATGACCGCCATGTCCTCGCGCTTGAGCGGGTCCGCGCGCCCTATCACCTTGCGGTGCCCGGAGTACGCCACGAGCCTTCGCTCACCCACGGCGACCTCGCAGGCCGCCTCGAACAGGGGCCGGAACCGGCAACGGGTGCGTCGGACCGGCACCACGGCCACCAGCAGGACGACCGCCACGATCACCCCGGCGATCAGCATGGCACCACCCCGTTCTCCTCCGCCTGCTGCAACAGGGCAGCGGCCAGGGCGGGGTTCGCGCCCAGGGCCACGAACGCCATCCGCCTAGCACCGCGTCGTTCGATCTCGAACCGGTGGAAGGCGAACAGGAGCGTCAGATTGGACATCCACGCCAGACCGGTCACCTCGCTCCACGCCACCGCGTGCCGTACACCGCCGAGGGTGTTGGTGACCACCAGGCCCTGCTCGTGGACGTAGCACCTGCGCAGGCCGAACCTGGCGGACAGCAGCCGCCAGGTCAGGTTCAGGCCGCACAGCGCCAGGGCCACGGCGATCGCTGTGCCGACGCCCTTGAGGAAACCCCACTCGGGCCGCGCCACGATCGCGTAGCCGACCAGCACGACGCACAGCAGCACGAGGGACCGCCGCAGCAGCTGCCCGAGGGCGCCCGGTACGCCCGCGACGGCATAGTCCCCTCGCTCCCCGCCGAGACCGAGGGTCTGCGCGCGGTTGCGGACGGACGATCTCCGCCTCTGTCCTGAGCCCATGAATCCCTCCAACCGTCCGGGAACGCAACGGCGTTCCACACGCCGACATGCTGTCCGCCACGGACCGGCCCCCCGCCGGAGTTACCTGGGGCGCGGTAATCGCGGAGCTGCGGCGCGAGGGGCGGGCGCAGTCTCGTCGTACGCACCGACCCATCGACCGATGACGAAGGAGACCCGTGCCCACCACCGCGCCGCCCCCGCTGGGGGCTCTCGCCGCCGAACTCGCCGCGCTGCGCCCCCGCATGGAGACGGTGAGCCTGGCGATCCATGCTCGGCCGGAGCTGAAGTTCGCCGAGTTCCACGCCCACCAGGAGCTGACCCGCTGGCTCACGGAAGCCGGCTTCACGGTGACGGCGGCGGCGAGCGGGTTCGACACCGCGTTCCTGGCCGTGCACCAGGGCAGCAGGCCCGGCCCGTACGTCGCCGTACTGGCGGAGTACGACGCGCTGCCCGGCATCGGGCACGGCTGCGGGCACAACCTCATCGCGGCCGGCGGTGCCGCGGCCGCGATCGCCGTCGTACGGGCCCTGCCCGCGCACCCGGGCACGGTCGCCGTCATCGGCACGCCCGGCGAGGAGATGGGCGGTGGCGGCAAGATCCGGCTGGCCGAGGCCGGGGTGTTCGAAGGCGTGGACGCGGCGTTGATGTTCCACCCGGCCGACCGCTCCTTCACCACCCAGCACGCGCTGGCCGCGGCGCACCTGCGCGTCGCGTTCACCGGCGTGAGCGCGCACGCCGCGAAATCCCCGTGGGAGGGCCGCAGCGCACTGGCCGCCGCCCAGCTGTTCCTCACCGCCCTCGACGCGCTGCGGCAGTTCGTGCCGCCCACCGCACGCCTGCACGGCATCGTCACGGACGGCGGGCAGGCCCCGAACGTCGTACCGGCCCGTGCCGCCGTGGAGTTGTACGTACGGGACCGAACGGCCGTCGCGGCCGAGGCGCTCGTCGAGCGGGTTCGCGCGGCCGCCGAGGGCGCGGCGCTGGCCACCGGGACCACGGCCGAGGTGTCCGAGACCGGACCGCTCTACGCGGAGCGCCGGGACAGCACCGGGCTCGCGGAGCGGTTCGGGCATGCGGTGCGCGCCCTGGGTCTGGACATCGCGCCCGCCGGTCCGGACAGCCCCGCCGGTTCTTCCGACATCGGCAACCTCTCCCGGCTGCTGCCGGTGATCCATCCGTACGTCCAGATCGCCGAGCCGGGCACACCCGCCCACTCCGAGGCGATGCGCGAGGCGGCGGCGGCCTCGCTCGCCCACGACCGCACCGAGATCGCGGCGACCGGTCTGGCCCGTGTCGTCGCCGAACTACTCACGGACGAGCAGCTGTTGGCGGCCGCGCGAGCGGAGTTCGCACAGGTCGCCGCAGGAGCCGAGGTGCTGACGTGAGCAGCCCGCGACCGTACACTCCGCGTCATGCCGGTCGTGATCGTCCTTGAAGGGGCCACCCCCGACCGCTTCACCGTCAAGGTGGCGCCGCTCGCGGAACTGGCGGCGAGCCTGCACGTTCTGACCGAGCACACCCATCACACCGAACACGCGCTCTGGGCCGAGCAGGTGATCCGCGACGCCCCGCCCGCGTTCCGCGCCGGTCTGCATCGCTTCGCCCCGCTGTGGACGGCGCTGCGCTGGCGCGGGTTCTACCCGGGGCTGAACGTGCCCCTGGCGGCACTGGCGACGGGCCGCTTCGCCGAACTCACCGCCCAGTCCTGCGTCAGCGGCTACCGCGGCTTCGACTTCAGCCGACTCCTCCACGACCCGGCGCAGGCGGCCGAGCTGCGCCGGGCCGCATCCGGTCTGCCGGAACCGCATCCGGCCCTCGCCGAGGACCTGCTGCGCGACCCGGAGCGCCTGCGCGCAGACATCCTCGCCTTCCTCGGCCTGTGCCGCAGTGTCTTCTTCGCCGACCTGTGGGCGACGACGGAGCCCGCACTCACCCGTGCCGCGCACCTGGTGCGACAGCGGCTCGCGGACGAGGGACCCGAGGCGGCACTGCTCTCGCTCAGCCCGTCCAGCGCCCGGCCGGCCGGTCCCTCGCGGGTCGTGTTCGACAAGGTGCACCACGCCGTGGTCAGCCCGGCCCGTACGCCGCTCCTGCTCATCCCCACCCGGTACGGCGCCCCGCACCTGCTCGTGAAGGACGAACCGGGTCTCCCACCGGTCGTCCACTTCCCGGTGGACGCCCCGGAGATCGGGGTCACCCTGGCCCGCAGCCGCATGCTGGCGCTCACCGATCCGCGCCGCGTCCGGCTGTGCCGGCTCATCGCCCGCCAGGCGATGACCACCGCCGACCTCGCGGACCGGCTGTCGATGACCCGCCCTCAGGTCTCCCGCCACCTTCGCGCCCTGCGCGACTTGGGACTCGTCCGCGTGGAACGCAACGGCCGCTACGTCCACTACGGTCTCGACCTCGCCGCGGTCGAGCGCATCGGCGGGGACGTGGCCACGGCACTTCAGTACTGAAGGCGGCGGCGTTACGACGAACGGTCACCCGATCCTCCACCACCGCCGAGCTGCGGCTGCGTCGGAGCCCGGAGCGTCATGTGTGGCTCGGTGTCGGCCAGGGCCGGCGCCTCTGGCCCGATGCCGTCACCGACGCACTCGAACTCGAGCGCAGCGCCCCGCCGGCTCAATATACAGTGGATCAGGTATACTGATATAAACTGCTGTATACACAGGGAGTCGCCGTGAGCCGAACTGTCATCGACCTCGACGACGAGGCACTGGAAGCAGCCGCCCGAGAACTCGGCACCACCACCAAGCGCGACACGATCAACACCGCCCTGCGCGAGGTCACCGCCCGCTACCGGCGCCTGCGCGCGCTCGACGACGCCCGGCAGCTGGTGACGGACGGAGCCCTGGAAATCGATATCCTCCTGGACAAGAGCCGGTACCGGCCGTGACCGTCGCCGACTATCTCATCGACACCTCCGCCCTCGCCCGCGTCCTACTCGGCCAGAACACGGCCGAATGGGACGACAGGATCGCCGCCGGCCTGGTCGCGATCTGCGACATCACGGAACTCGAGGTCCTCAACTCCGCCCGCTCAGCCGCGGATCGCGCACAACTGAAGGCGGCACTCGACGCCCACTACGTATGGTGTCCGATGCCGGACGGCGTCTACCGCCGCTCCCGCGTGGTCCAGGAGCAGCTCACGGCGAAGGGCGAACACCGCAGCGCGGGCCCGATCGACCTCCTCGTCGCAGCCGCCGCCGAAGAGGCAGGCCTCACCCTGCTCCACCACGACCGCGACTTCGAAACCATCGCCCGGACCACGGGACAGCCAGTACGCACGATCGACCTCGGACAGTGATCCTTTTCCGACCTCGCGTCGAGGCGTGGTGAAGGACGGGACGGCCTCGACGATCGCGGTGGCGCGGCCGGCGCTTCGGCAGAGTTTCCGCAGCAGGCGTCGGCCCTTGAGGGCGCCGGCTCGACGACCGGCAGAGGTGTCCGCACCTGTTGCGACACCTTGACCCGTACTCGTGAGCAGCGGATTCTCCCCGTTGGCCGTCGGCCGCCACCCAGGTGTCGCCGAAGCCGCCGGAGCCGAGGCCCACAGCCGCCAGCAGCCGGGAGACGGTCTCCTCACCCGCCGACAGGGCCCGGGCGTCGCCGTGGTCGACGGCGGGGCGGAGCACGTCGGCGAGCGTCGGCTCGCTCAAGGAAGCACCCGGAGACAGCAGAACGCCGTGGCCGTCCGCGTGCACGGCGGTGCCGTCCGGGTACACCCAGGCATCCAGCAGACCCGATGCCTCCAACGCGGCTTCCAGACCTGCCCGTTCGGCGCCCGGCACCTGCTCGCGGAAGTCGACCAGCCGCCACAGCAGCGAGCCCGGCGCCCGGTCTCGGCCACCGGGCGTCCGGGTGTGCGGTGCCGTGGGGCCGCGCCGGCCGCCCGACTCCAGCTCGGCCAGCTCCCGCTCGGCCTCGGCGGACCGGGCCGCCCCGTCGACCTGCCGGTCGCCGCCACCGCGGAAGAGACGGGGCTGACCCTGCTGCACCATGACCGCGGCTTCGAGACGACCGCCCGTGCGACCGGACAGCCCGTGCGCATGATCGACGTCAGGGATCAAGAAGCGCCGTCCGGCACGCGGTGAGCGAGCGCCGGGGCCCGTACCGTCCATCCACGGCAGGCAGCCGCCCGGCCCTGCCGTCCGACCCCGACCTGCGAGGTGCGGCCCCATCCGCGATTCTTCCCTGCGCGTCCGGCTCCAGGCCCCTGAGGACTCGTTCGGCACCGCTTGAGAAGGCCGTTCCCCCTCCGATCGGCAGCTCAGGGCGCGATGTTGTGGTTCAGCCGGAACAGGTTGCCGGGATCGTAGTGGCGCTTGAGGGCTACCAGACGGTCGTAGTTCTGCCGGTAGTTGGCCCGTACCCGGTGCTGGTCGTCGGCGTCCATGAAGTTCACGTACCCGCCGCCCGCCGAGTAGGGCTCGAGCGCCGCGGCGAAGGCGCGCACCCAGCCGATCCGCTCCTCGAGCCTCGCGCGCGTCGGCAGCGTGGGGCTCAGGGCGGTGGAGAAGTCGGCGTCGCGGTAGGCGAACGCGGTTTCCCCCTGCCCCACCCGGTGGCAGGCACCGTCGATGGGAAACACGACCGTCGCGCTCTCGATACTGGGCGTGTCCGCGCCGTACTCGACGTAGGCGTCGATGGCCCCGTCGGGCAGCCCGGTACTGAAGCAACCCTTCCAGTAGTGGAACAGTCCCGCGGGCAGCAGGTCGTCGAACAGCGTGTTGATCACCGGGTACGGCATGCGCGCGACGTGCTCTCCGAGAATCGGGCCCAGCCGGCCGAGCCTGGCCACGACCCGGTCGTCCTCGTCCTCGGGGCCGCTGAAGCAGGTGAGCACCCCGCACAGCGGTCGGCCGTGCCAGCGTTCCGGCAGGAAGGGGAGCGGCGGGCCGAGGCCGATGACCAGGACGGCGTTGAACTCCTCCGGGGAGTCGGCGATCAGCCGGCGGTAGGCGCGCAGCACGTCTCCGTCGAGCGGGTAGAACGTCGGTCCGCCGAGGATGCGGGCCACCGGGTGCAGCCGGTACTCGAAGGATGCGACGACGCCGAAGTTGCCGCCCCCGCCGCGCACCGCCCATAGCAGGTCGGCGTGGTGGTTTTCGTCGCACATCACCAGGGAGCCGTCGGCTGTGACCAGGTCGGCCGAGACCAGGTTGTCGCAGGCCAGGCCGCACCGCCGGGACAGATGGCCCATGCCGCCTCCGGTGGTCAGCCCGCCGATGCCCGTGCTGGAGACGATGCCGCCGGTGGTGGCCAGGCCGAACGTGTGCGTGGCGTGGTTGACGTCGGCCCAGGTACAGCCGCCCTCCGCCCGGGCGGTACGCCGCTGGGGATCGACCCGTACGCCCCGCATGGCGCCGAGGTCGAGCACGACGCCGTCGTCACAGGTGCCGTATCCGGGGACGCTGTGGCTGCCGCCGCGGACCGCGAGTGCCAGCCCCAGGTTACGGGAGAAATCCACGGTGGCCTTGATGTCGCCGGTGTCAGCCGCCCGGACGATGATCGCGGGCCGCTTCTCGTGCACCGCGTTGTAGACCCTGCGCGCCTCGTCGTACCCCGGATCCCCGGGTTGGACGATCTCGCCCCGGACGGCCTCGCGTAGCCGTCGCGTGAGCCGGTCGTCGAGGACGGTGCTGTCGGTGGTCATGGCTGCCACCTGCTCTCGAGCGGTCGGGAATGGCTACATCACCGTTGTACGTCCGGGCCGATCCCCTGGTCATCGAGCGCACTGCCCATCCCAGCCGCGGTCATGGCAAGAACGGCCCATGCGAGCCAGCCCCGGAGCTACGCGAGACCGTGGGTGTACGCGTACGCCGTGGCGGCTGCCCGGGAGGAGACGTCGAGCTTGGCGTAGATGTTGTTCAGGTGCCGGGCGACGGTGTGTTCGCTGATCACCAGCTCGGCGGCGACGGCTCGGTTGGTCCGGCCGGCGGCTACCAAACGCAGCACCTCGGCTTCACGCGCGGTCAGCCGCCCCGGGAGCCGGCCGCGCGCGGCGCTGAGCAGGGCCCCCGCCCGCCGTGCGTCAGGCTCGGCCCCCAGGCGCTCGAAGGTGGCGTGCGCGGCCCGCAGCTCCAGTCGCGCGCCCTCGCTGTCACCTGCCGCGCGGTCGGCGGCGGCCAGGACCATCCGGACCTGGGCCGCCTCGTACGGGACGCCGAGCCCCTGCCACAGCGACAGGGCCCGCCGCAGCAGGTGCCGCGCACGACCGGCGTCCTGCTCGGCCAAGGCCAACGCGCCGCCCGCCTGAGTGGCGGTCGCATGCAGGACGGTCGTCCCGGATCCGCACCGGCGTTCCCACTCACGGGCGGCCGACTCCAGCGCCCTCGCGGCCGTTCGCGCCTCGGCCGGCCGCCCCGCCGCGAGCGAGATCTCCACCTGGGCCGCGAGCAGCCGGCTGCGGCCGAGGTGACCGGGATCGCTGGTTTCCTCAGAGGCGAGTGCGGGCCGCAGGGACGCTGCCGCGGAGGCCGCCCTGCCCTGGGCGAGCCGCAGCAGGGCCAGTCCGGGCTGCGGATCGCGGCCCAGCTCGTGGGCGCGCTCGTACGACGCCTCCGCCGCGGCCATATCGCCGCTCCGCCGCTGGATGTCGCCCACCAGGCAGACCATCTCGCCGGCCATCCGCGTCTCCCACGGCAGCAGTTCCTCGCAGGCCACGGCCGCCTCGCCGACCGCCACCGGCCATTCACCGCGCAGTTCCAGCACCTGCACGCGGTGGACGCGGCACAGGCCGCGGAAGTTGTTCTCGCCCGGCATGGACGCGCACCAGGCCATCGCGGCGTCCGTCCACTCGCCGGCCCGCCGCAGATCGGCACAGCTCATGCACTGCTGAAGGCCCAGGCAGTAGATCCATCCGGTGAAGAACGGGCCGAGCTCACCCGCGGCGGCGGAGCACATCGCGTCGTCGAGCAGGGTCAGCCCGTCGGCGACCCGCCCCTGGGCGAGCAGCACGCCGGCCCTGACCTGGATGCTCATAGCCACCAGATCAGTGCTGCCGCACCGCTCCGCGATCTCGCCCATCCGACTCGCGAGCTCCATGGCCTTGTCGAACGCACCGCACCGCTGTGCTTCCTCCGCCTCGACCCAGACCAGATAGCACTGCTCAGCACACTCGGGCTCATCACTCAGATGCCGACGCGCCCGACGCAACCAGCCTGCCCCCGCCGCGACGTGCCCGGCGAGCTGATGCTCGTAGAAGAGCATCCAGGCGCAGTACCCGGCCCGCCGTTCGTCTCCTCGAGCGGCGTAGCCCGAGTACGCCGCAGTCCGCGCCTCGATCGACTCCGGGATCCGGCTGGTCCACCACGAAGCATCGGCGAGCGCGGCCAGGTCGTCGGGCGTCAGCCGGTGACGGTCGAGTCCGTCCAGAGTGGCGTTCGCATCGGCCCAGGCACGACGGGCCACCGCGTCTCTCGCCTGCTCGATCGCGGCAGGCGGATCCCGCGGCTTGACCTGATCACTGCCGGTGGTCGGTCGGGACACAGCGTTACCCTTCTCGCCCGGGGCGAGCCGCACACCTCGTCTTCAGGGTAGCAACGGGACGCGCTGGTCCGGCCCCTATCTCACGGGGTGGATATGCAGGGCATTGGTGAGGCTGCCGGCCTCAACGCGCACCACTGGGTAAGGGCGATGACAAAGAAACCCGCGTGCCACTCGTCACTCGCTGGGCAGCCAGCGGCTGGCTTCTCTCCAATGGGCCAAGAGTTTGTGACTCAGAGCCACCGACGATCCGTTTCCGCTGGTCATGGTGCGTTACTGGTGGTGCGGGTGGGACTCGAACCCATGGCCGACGGATTACGAGTCCTTTTCGGATCTTCCGATCCACCACCGCTCTCGCCTCGATCTTCCTATAACCGCAGGTCAGGGGTACTTCACTGTTCTGGCTCTGCGTCGCCCTTCCTTATCCTTCCGGGTCCTTCCGTCCAACGCGTGTCCACTGGGAGCCTCCCCGCGCTCACCGCGCACGTCGGCCGAGAACGGCACAGGAGGCCGTCCTCGCAGGTCGTGGTCCTGGACGGAACGGGAGTCGAACTCCGGCGCAGCGGAGTTCCTTACCGCTCGATTGGGTCGTTCTGGACTTGGACGGCCCGCCATCGACACGCGCCCGGATCCCCGGCCCCGCACCCGCACCCGCCCTGCACTACGGGGTCAGCTGGTCGGCCACTTACGGCAACGCGTGCAAGATGAGCGTCGGCATGGCCAGAAACCCGGTCTTCACGTTCTGACGGCTCGGCCGGTTGGTTGATCAGTCGGTCGGTCCGGATCAGTGGAGCCGGGTCTCCGCCACGGCAGCCGTCGGGAGTGGCGTCCGGACGGCCTCCGCGCGCCATGCGTCCGCGAGTTCGGCGGGGAAGCGCCGGCCGCTGCGGGTGAGCACGACGCCCGGGGCGAGTTCGAGCTCGTCGCCCGGGCGGAAGGGCCGGTTGGTCTCCGGGGGCAGCTGCTCCCACGCCCCCAGCTCACCCCGCTTGCCCGCGCTGCGCATCCGCGAGCCGTAGGTGCTGGTGTCGCGGACCACGACCGATCCACCCTTGATCTGGACCACCACATGCCGACGGCTGACCCGCGCCGCGGTCTCCGCGGTCAGCAGGCCGTGCAGCGCGATGCCGCCCTCTCCGGGATTGCGCCCGATGCCGGTCTGTGAACCCTCGTCGAGTGTGTAGCGGGCCGCGCAGGTACCGTCGATGACGGCCTTCAGCTGTGCCGCGCCGGGCCTCGGGCCGTCGTCCAGCAGGGGCGTGCCGTGCAGCTCGCAGGTGGGCACGCCTCGTCGCATCCGGGGCAGGAGGACCCGCCCGCCACTGCGGACGCTGTAGAGCGAGCAGCGGGCTTCCGGGCAACGCCAGGCCCGGGTGACCACGTCGATCAGCGGCTTCCGGGCCGAGGTCAACAGGCCCTGCTTCTTGAGGGCCGAGAGCTCCATCCTGCGGGAGATCTCGGCCTGGGTACGGACTCCCATGTCGAGCGGAACCAGCCGGACCGACCCCCTGCGGCCGGGCTCAGGCTTGAGGAACTGCCAGGTGTTGCCCTGGATCCAGGGGTGATCGGGGCGATGGTCGACGTAGTAGTCGCCGGTGATGACCTGGATGCCGGTCATGCCGGCGATCTCGAGCACCCGGTCGTCGGCGTCGGCGACCTCCTCGACCAGCCCGGCCGTGACCCAGCGGCGCAGCAGGCGGGCCTCGGCCGGGTCGGTGAAGTGCTTCTGCCCGCCCAGCAGGCTGCTGTCGGCGATCAGGTAGACGGAGACGCTTGGGTCTCCGGTGAGGCGGACCAGGCCCTGGAGCACCAGGCGGAGACGGTGCAGCGAGCGGTCACCGGGGCCGCCGATCGACGTCTGGCGCGCGATGTTGGAGAGGTCGACGAGGTAATCGGCCCGGTCCGCCGAAGCCGCCAGATTGCGCTCCACTAACCCTCCGTAGTCAGGGTGCCGACGTGACTGAGTTGCCGTCAAGTCAGCGTGACAATACGCCTGTAGCGGTTCCCCAGGGAATCCATCCGGCCTTCACGCGATCACCACTAGCATTCACCCGATGGCGCGACTGGGGGAGAGTGATCTCATCAACACCACCGACGACATGGGCTACTTGCAGCCGATGCGCTCCGACGATCCGCGCGAGGTCGCCGGATACCGGTTGCTCGCCAGGATCGGCGAGGGCGGCATGGGGACGGTCTACCTCTCGCGCACACGGGGCAATCAGCCCGTCGCCCTGAAGGTGATCCGCCGGGAGTACGCACAGGACGACGAGTTCCGCCGCCGCTTCGAGCAGGAGGCCCGGGCCGCACGGCAGGTGCAGGGGTACCACCTGGTGCCGGTGGTCGACCACGACACGACCGGTGCCGAGCCGTGGCTCGCCACCACCTTCATGCCGGCCGTACCGCTCGACGTCGCGCTCGCGACGTACGGGCCGCTGCCGTTGCCGACGGCCCTTCAGCTGATGGGGTGCGCCGCGGAGGCGCTGCGCGCGGTGCACGCGGCCGGAGTGATCCATCGCGACCTGAAGCCGAGCAACATCCTGCTCGGACCGCAGGGGCCGTCGGTGATCGACTTCGGGATCGCACGGGCGGCGGACGCCACTCAGCTCACCCGCAGTGGCGGGCTGATCGGAACCCCGCAGTTCATGTCGCCCGAGCACGCCGGCGGGCAGACCCTCGGCCCGTCCACCGACATCTTCTCGCTGGGCCTGGTCGCGGCGGTCGCGGCGACCGGCCGCCACCCGTACGGCGACGGAGGGGCCATCACCCTGGCAACCAAGATCGCCAACACCGAGCTTCGCCCGCCGAGCCTGTCCGGCTACCCGGAGCAGCTGCGGGGCATTCTGGAGCAATGCCTCTCCGCCGACCCCGCAGCCCGTCCCACCCCGGGCGAGCTGACCGAGATGTGCGAGCGGGTCGGGGGCCGGAGGTCGCAGGACTTCACCGGCTGGCTGCCGGAGCCGATCGCGGCCGAGATCGCCCGCCGTGAGCAGGCCGCCGAACACCCACCGGCACCCGCATACGCGTCTACGGCCACGGGGCTCGGAGCCCCGACGGCACCACCGACCCGGCCACCGCGACCCACGACCGCCCCTCCCCCAGCCCCGACCCCGGCTGCTGCCGCGCCCCCGGCCCCGGCTCCCGCCGCGGTGCGGCGGCGGACCGGACTGACCGCTGTTGCCGTCCTCATGGCCGTGGCCGTGACGGCGGGGGTCACCTGGTCACTCACCCGCCCCGACGGGAAGGGCACCGACGGGGCCAAGGGAGGAGCCACGGCGAGCAGCCCGGCACCGGGCACGTCGAAGTCCGCCGGCGGAAAAACGGGCGGCAAGGCCACGTACACGGCGGTCTTCGAGAAGAAGCCGTTCACGCTCCGGGCACCGCAAGACTTCGCCTACACCCACGTCGACCTGGACGCCCCGAAGGCCGACCCGAAGACCGACTGGCAGGGTTCCTCCGAGATCTCACCGGGAAGCGAGCTGAAGTACTCGCACTGGAGCGGCGTCTCCGAGCTGAAGTTCGTGACCACGACGGGCAAGAGCACCGGCGCCACCCCGGAGGACTGCAAGTCCGCGACCGAGACCAACGCCCTTGCGACCGAGATCCAGGGCGAGGCGCTCACGACGGAGCTCACCAAGGGTACCGTCCTGTGCACCGTCACCTCGGACGGCAAGCTGGCCATGCTGAAGATCACCGACGTGGTGCCCCACGAGGTCAGGCCCGACTACGTCGCCGAGCTGACGCTCTGGACGATCTCCTAGTACGTCACCCCGACGTCGCTCGGCGCAACAAGGTCCAACTGGCCGCTCCCGGCGACTTCCTGGACACGGGTGCGGTGGTGCGGGAGGCGCCCTGTGGCGGATGCCGGCGGGTGGCCGTGGTGCGACAGGGGTCGGCACATCAGGCCGCGGGCTGTTGAAGCGTGCCGCGGTCAGGCGCGTACGTCCCGCTGCTGCACTTCCTTGAGTACCGCCGCCACGGCAACGAAGTCATTGTCCACGTGGAGCACGATGTGACCGTGGTGCATAGCTGTCGCGCACACCAGGAGATCGATTGCGCCGGCGGCGCGATGCTGCCCGCGTTGAGTGAGTTTGTACTGGGCGGTGTCGACCCAGCGCCACGCGTTCTTCGGGACTGGCGAGAGCTTACACAGGGCGTCCAACTCCTCGGCGAGCTCATCCCGGTGAGCCGGACTGGTGGCCGAGTAGAGGAACTCCGCCCTCGTGGGCTCACAGACATGGAACACGCCGGCGGCGATGTGCCCTTCCCATGACCGCAAGGCTCCCGGCGTACGGAACAGGTGCCATAGGGCGGATGTGTCGAGGAGATACGTGATCACTCGAAGGCCGCCCGCCGCGCGCGCTTTGCAGCGTCATGCGCGGCCGCCGCAGCCTCGAACTCGCCCCGCTCGCCTCGTGCGGCCAGCTTCTCGGCAGCCTCAAGCCTCTTGATACGGGCAACGTAGTCCCGCAGGGCAGCGTTGACGGTCTCCTTCTTCGTGGACGCGCCCATCAGGCGCATCGCCTCGGTCAGCGCCTCGTCATCGAGGTCAATCTGGGTGATGGACACACCGACACCCCATCCACGAGTCCATGATGTACATACTCAAGATACATCACCAACATTCGCCACGCGACCCTTCGAGCAAGATCGACTCACGCACGAAATCGCCAGCTTGCGCGGCGACCTTCGCCGTTACGCTTTCGCAGGTCAGATGGTTTCTTCAGACGTAGTGCGCAGTGGGGCGGGCGGGTGGGACTCGAACCCACGGCCGACGGATCATGAGTCCTTTGAGGATCATCCGCGATCTTCTTGATCCCACCCTGCGTCTCTCGTTTCCGCAGGTCAAAGCCGTGTTGCCATACGCCTGAGCCCCATGTCCCTCCCGGTCGTTCCGTGCCCTTCCGGTCCCTCGCGGGTCCCTGGGCACCGTAAGGGTCCCCGGGAGTTCCTTTGCCGGGCCTCTGGGTGCCTTGAGGCATGCCCCTGCGACCGTTCTGACGTCAGACCCCGAAGACCTGATCATGCTGTGCGGCCCCGGCCTCCGCGTCATCAAGATCTGACGCAGTGCGATGCCGGGCCGGCTGCGACCTCCGACTCCCTACTGATCGGCACAGTTCTGCCCCGTTCATCCGGGCGCGGCCACGCGGAGCCACCCGGAGATACGACGGGGCGCCACCGATGGTCCAGATGTCCAGGATGTCCTGCGCCGCTACCGGCTCGGTGATGGAGCCGGGACGGTCCCCCCTGCGGATCTTGCGTATCGAAGGTACGTGATCCTACGGACGTCCCACGAGCCGGTTCCTGACAGCGTTGGCGTCAGCGGCCTCGGATGTATCAGACGTGGCCACCGGCCTGGAAAGAGGATCACTTCATGTCAACGCGCGATCGCCTTCTTGCTGGTCTCGGGGCAGCCGCCCTCGCGCTGACCCTCGGCGCATGCGGTTCGGGGGCGGACACGGAGGACAGCGCCAGGGGCTCGTCGGCCGCGGCGGGAGCCACGGGCGACTCCGCGTCACAGGACTCAAAGAACTGCCCCGACAAGCACTCGGCAACGGTCGAGGACACCGAGTTCGGCGGTACGGCGGAGATCGAACTCTGTGCGCTTCCCGAGATCCACAAGACGGCTGTGGAGGCCGACTGGACACCCGTCCACGAAGGACCGACCGAGGCCACCCCGATCATGAACATCATGCCGGTCGTCTGCGACGGCGATGACGACGCCAGTTGCAAGGAGATCAGGGTCGGCGCGAACGACACCTGCGGAGGCACGCCCCTCAAGCCGAACTGTCACCCGCTGCGCGGCGACAAGGTGTCCGTGGTGTGCTCCGGCAAGGACAGGGCGGGAAATCCGATCCGCTGGTACGGCGTGCTACTCGACAGCAAGAGGGTGGTGGCCGAGGGAACGAGCCATGACACCGGCCTCGCCGGTGACTTCACCGACAAGGGTGACAAGCCCATCGGCTACATCGCCGAGAAGGATCTGGCCAAGGTCTCGGCCGACCTGCCCGCCTGCGACGGCACCATGCTGCACGGCAACGGAGCCCGTGCGCGAGCCCTGATGGAGGGCCTGCCCCTCGAAGACTGACCGCCCGGCAGTCTCGCAACTCCGCCCTGGCACGGATACGTCCGTGCCCCGTCCGCCGCACACCGCCGGGGGTTCGCATGCGCTGCAGTTCCGCAAGAAGGGCAGCAGCACCACCTACACCACCTACACCACGCTCAAGACGGTGAAGAGCGGCGCCGGCGAAGCCGTGACGGCCACGACCACCGCGACCTCCGACGGCTACTACCGCTTGGTGTTCGCGGGCAACGACGCCACCGCCGCCGTCAGCGCGACCGGTGACTGCGTCGACGTCCAGTAGCCACTGCCGACCGCACCCCCCCGGCCCGAAAGGGGGCGTGGCTCACCCGCTGAACGGGCGCCCGGGCGCCCGTCCCGCCATCAGACCGACCAGTGCGGCCCGCGACGAGACTCCCGTCTTGCGGTAGATCCGGGAGATGTGGGTCTCGACCGTGCGGCGGCTCAGGCAGAGCCGGTCGGCTATCGCCGGGCTGGTGAGGCCCTCGGCGACGAGGTCGGCGATCTCCCTTTCGCGGGCGGTGAGTTCGGCGAGCCGCCGCTCGGGGGCGTCGGTGGCTTCGGCCACCGCGGGGCGGACCAGCTCGGCCAGGCCGGTCAGCATCCGGCAGTCCCCGGCTGCGGCGATCCGCTGGGCCCGTTGCCAGGCGTCCTGCCCGCGCCGCGGACCGTCCGGGTCCGCCGCCGGCAGGGGGGCGCCGAGGAGCAGGGAGTACGCCTCCCAGAAGGCTGCCCCGCTGCGGGCGCTCTCCTCGGCCGCCTGGGCGAACAGGTCCGCCGCCGCTCGGCTGTCACCGAGGCTGAGGTGCACGTGCGCCATACTGCGCATGGCGGAGGCGCGTTGCACGGGCAGGTCGAGCCGCTCGGCCTCGTCCCGGGCCCGCCGGGCCCACTCCCCGACCGCCTCCGTGTCGCCGCCGGCGACGGCGGCGGTCACCAGGATCTCCAGGAACAGCGGGCGCATGGAGGGCTGCAGCCTCCGCAGGCCGGGACCGCCGGCCCGCAGGACCGCGTCCCGTGCCCGGGCCGGGTCGCCGGCGATGAGCGCCGCATGGCCGAGCATGCACCAGGCTATGGAGGCCCACCAGTTGACGCCCACGCCCGCCGCGGCCACCGCCTCCTCGGCCGTGGCTAGGGGCAGCGGATCGCCGGGCGGGCAAGCGTCTATGAGGGCATTGGCCTTGGTGGCGAGGACGAAGGCGAGCAGTTCGTCGCTGCCTATGCCCCGGGCGATGTCCTCGGCCTCGTCCGCCAGTTCCACCGCGGAGGCGAGCCGGCAGGTCTGGATCCGTACGTGCGCCTTGCACAGCAGCAAGTGGGGCAGGAGATAGAGCTGGCCGGTACGGCGTGCGATGGCCAGACCGCGGTCGGCGTGCCGCTCGGCGTCGGCGAAGCGGTCCAGGAACGCCTCGGCCCAGCCCAGTCGGGCCAGCGGTTCGCACAGGCCGTTCAGGTCGCCGTCCGGCAGCGAGTCCACCAATGCCGCCGCCTGCCGGGCGAGGCTGTCGGCCGCGGCCGTCTCCCCCTCGTACGCCTCCCCCAGCGCGGCGACGGCCAGCGCGCCCGCCACGCCCGTCTCGTCCCCGAGGGAGCGGGCCACCTCCAGGGTGCGCGCAACCTCGGAGCGCACGGTCGGGTACGACGTGTCGTGCGGGGCGGAGGAGCCCAGTTCGATGCCCAGGGCGACATGGTCGGCGGGCGAGGGGGGCGGATCGCTGTGCAGTTCGCGGCGGAGCAGGGCCACCGCCTCCGAGTAACGCCCCAGGTGACGCTCCATGACCGCGCACAGCACGACGGCGGACGCCCGCGACCCCGTCCCGTCGCCCGGGTCGGGCATGGTGATCACCTGGTGCAACAGGTCGCGACTTCCACTGAGTTGCCCGCAGGCACCCAGCGCCCGGGCCCGCCGCAACATCAACTCGCGGCGTCGGGCGGCGTGTTCCGGTGTGTGCGGAAGACGCCGGAGCACCACCTCCAGCCAGTGCGCGCAGCTCGCGGGCGCCGTGTGGGCGGCCTGCTCGGCCGCCTCGGTCAGCACGGCCGCCGTCTGCGGGTCCCAGCCGGACAGCGACCGCTCGGCGTGGTGCGCCCGCTCGGCCAGCGGGGCGCCGACCCGGGCGAGTTCGGCGGCGGCAAGCCGGTGGGTCTCCGTGCGCAGCCAGGGGTCGGTGCCGTCGTGGACGAGGCTGCGCAGCACGGGGTGCCGCAGCGCGAGCCGCCCGTGCTGGCCGGTGCGCAGCAGGTCGCGGCGGGTCAGCTCCGCCAGGTCGGCGGCCAGGTCGGCCTGCTCGCGGCCGGTCACCGGACCGAGCAGGGCGGGCGTGGCGTGGTCGCCCAGCACGGCCGCCACGTCGACGAGCCGACGCTGCGCGGGCGTCAGCGGCGTCAGCTCGTCGAGCAGCACCGCGCCGAGCCCGGTCGTGGACAGCCGGCTGACCGACGCACCCTCGCGGTGCGCCTGGAGCAGGGCCAGGAGATACAGCGGGTTGCCCTGGCTGGCCGCGAAGAGCCGTACGACCGCGTCGCGGGCCAGGCCGGGGGTGACCAACTCGGCGCACTCCCGCTCGCCGAGCGGCCCGAGGACCATCCGCCGTACCGCACCGGTGCCGGCGCCGCGGGTGAGGGTCACGGCGAGCGGGGCGGGGCTCTGCCGGTCGCGGCGAGCGACGACCAGCAGGACGCGGGCGCGCACGGGATGCCGTACGAGATGGTCGAGGAGTTCCAGGGACGCGGCGTCCGCCCAGTGCATGTCGTCGACCACCACGACCAGCGGGGACGCGGCGGCGTGGGTCAGCAGGGCGGCGGTGGCCCGGTGCAGGCCGAAGCGGTCCGCGCGGCGCGGGGTGCCGCTGATCACCGGGGCGACCTCGGCGGCGGCCGGAAAGGACTCCACCACCCCGGGGTCGAGGTCGGCGAAGGCGTCGGTGAACGGCTGGAACGGGATGTGGCGTTCGTACTCCGTCGCCCGGCCGCGCAGCACCGCCGCCCCGCGCCGCGCCGCACGCAGGCACAGCTCGTGGACCAGCCGGCTCTTGCCGATGCCCGCCTCACCGCTGACGTCCAGCACCGCCGTGCGGCCGCCCTTGTCCCCCACCAGGTCCGCCAACAGCCGGTCGAGCCGCCCGAGTTCCGCCTCTCTGCCGATCAGCGGTATCTGTTCCGTCGTCATGCCCTCATGTCCCCCCGCAACAGGTGGTGCCCCCGCACATCCTGTAGTACGCCATCGGCAACCTGCGAAGTTCGTGTCCACGATCACGCCCCGCCGACGACGAGCCGCCGTACCCGCGCGGACGGCCCCGGTTGCCGAGGGCAGGACAACGCTCGTCCGGCGGAAGTGACGAGTGCGGAGATTACGTAACCGAACTACGTAACACCACGGTCCTCACGGTCCGTTGCGCCCGAGAGGATCAAGTCCCAGGCGAATACGGCCGTTGCGGGCCGTTGCGGTGCCCGGAAGGCGCCGGGCACTCCAATTGGAGGGCAGATGCTGATCGTCGGTGTGATGGCGGGGATCGTCCTGCTGATCGGCGTGTGGGTGGTCCGGCGACGGACGGGGGGCAGGTTCCGGTACCGGCCGATGTTCGAGGCGGCCTGCGAGGTCACGGTCGGCGGCCGGAGACTCGTGGCGTACTCCGGGCACCGCAAGGTGATCCGGCTCGGGGATCCGGCCGCCCGCGAGGACGTGGCGGTCCTTGTGAGCTCTCGCACCTGGGTCCGTGCACTGTGCGAGGTCCGCGTGGACGGTACGCCCCTGCTGGCAACCGGTGGCCGGGACGGGGTCGTACGACTCTGGAACCTGGAGGACCGTGGCGAGCTGGTGGCCTCCTTCACCGGTCACCGCGGCTGGGTGTTCGCGCTGTGCACCGTGCGGGTCTCCGGACGTGAACTGCTGGCCTCGGCAGGCCGTGACCACACCGTACGCCTGTGGGACCCGCGTGACGGCCGGCTGGTGCGCGCGTTCGACACCGGTCGCGGCAAGGGGTGGATCTTCGCCCTGTGCCAGGTACGGACGGGCGGCCGGACGCTCATCGCGGCCGGACACGGCAACGGCACGGTGCTCGTGTGGAACCCCGAGTCCACGCAGGCGGACCTGGAGTTGACCGGGCACAAGGGGTTCGTGTGGACCCTGTGCGAGGTCTCCGACGGCGACCGCACACTGCTCGCCACCGCCGGCCGGGACGGGGTGGTGCGGCTGTGGGACCTGGAGGCGCCCCAGGAGGCACGGGCGCTCACGGCCGGCGCCGGGCCCGTGTACGCCCTGTGCCAGGCGGACGCCGGGGACCGCACGGTCCTCGTCGCCGGCGGGGACGGCCCGGGCACCGCGGTCTGGGACCCCTTCACGGGCGAGCGCGTCGGCGACCTGGGCATGGACCTCGCCGGCCTGATCAGCGGCCACGGCTGGGTGCGCGCCG
This sequence comes from Streptomyces sp. NPDC049887, assembly GCF_040656535.1. NCBI lineage: Bacteria > Bacillati > Actinomycetota > Actinomycetes > Kitasatosporales > Streptomycetaceae > Streptomyces > Streptomyces sp. NPDC049887. The sequence goes on from NZ_JBFAMM010000030.1 coordinate 21,748, forward strand.
TGTGCCAGGTCCGGCCGCCCGAGGGCCCGCCGCTGATCGTCACCGTGGGGTACGACGACGGGGCGCGGGTGTGGGACGTGGCCAAGGAGACCGGTACGTGAGCGCCTCGGCCCTTGGGCTGGCTTCGGCGGGCCCCCGCTCGCGTGAACCCTCCCGGAACAAGCGGGAGGCGGACATGAATGGAACACTGCCGCCGGCTGTCGGCGCACCCGGCCGAGCAGGCCCTCGGCCCCGAGCTGCAGGAGCGGCTGGGGCTGAGCGACAGGAACCCGAGATGGGACCGGGAGGCCAGGGAGACGTGGGTGGACAGCGGCGGCGCCTCCTGATGTCGCGTCAGGCAGGCGGAGAGGAGCGGGGATGACAACGACAGACCGGATGAAGCGCCCACGGCACACACCGCGTACCTGGCTGGTCAAGCGGCGGTTCCGGCACTGGCAGCGGCCGAAGTCGCTGGCGGGGCCGAAGGCGGAGCAGTACCTCGACCTCCTGGTCCGAACGCTGGGTGCCGGGCACCCGGACACCTTGCGGGCTCGGGAGCAGCTGGCGTTCTGGCTGTCCAGGGAAGGCGACCCGGCCGGCGCGCTGCGGCTCACCGAGGTGGGAGTGGCCGACCGTACGACGGAGTTCGGGCCGGACCACCCCGACACCCTGTCCGCACGCGGTTCTGTGGTCCGGCAACGCCGGGCCGCCGGGGACCTGCCAGGGGCGATCGCCGACGCGCAAGTCCTCGTCGAGGACATGACCCGGGCGCTCGGACCCGACCATCGCGATACCCACGAGCAGCGGCGGCTTCTCGCCTACTCCCTGAGCGCGAACGGCGAGACGGCCGAGGCGGTCCGGCGGCTGACCGCCCTGTTCGCTGACGTGGAGGCCCTGGGTCCGACGCGGCAGAGCGACCTGCGGATCGTGCGGACCTCCCTGGCCAGAGAGCTGGAGCGCAACGGCGACCTTACGGGCGCCCTGGCCCTCGTGGAGGGGGAGATCGCCGCCGAACGGTCGACCATCTATGGCATCGACGAGAACCTTGGTCAGCACCCACTCCACCGCCTGGAGGACTGGCGCGACCGGCTCGCCGCCGAGGTGCGCCGGAAACGACAGCGGCCATGACCGGCGAGGCGTCAGAGTCGTCGCCGGCCGGCTGCTGGGCTTCGCCGGATTCAACGCCGGCGGCCCGTTGCCCGTTCGCCGCCATCGCCACGGCGGCCCACGGACCGCGCGCGACGGCGCACCCCGACCCGAGCGCCGGGCCCCAGCCATACCCACTCGGCGACCAGCAACCGAATTCACCTGGCCACCGCGATCAGGCCAGCTCAGCCATCCCAAGCGTAGGGTCGAGGGCTGGCGCGGTTGCGGAGTACCGCCCCGTTTCCAGCCCCGCCGCATCGAGTGAAATAGGATCTTTCGATGAGCAACTGCGGCTGCGTGCATCCACGGATGCAGGACGGGCTGTCACAATCCGCCCGCCCCCTACCTCGGCATCCCTCAGAGGCCCCTGCACGACCTAGGCGCCGCCGTCGCAGCCGCACGACTCTCGGGCCTGATCGCTGGCCAGCGTCCCGCCCTGGCATCTTCCCAGCACCAGCGTGGCGGCCATCGTGGAAGCGAACGCAGCGCGGTGAACAGCACTGGGCAGCGGCCAGCCAGATCACGAGGCCGACCACTAGGCGAGACGACGCGTTGCCAGCCACGGTCGGCACCAAGCGGCACGACCCGACTGGTGGGTGCGGTCAGCCGAGGACGTAGGTTTCGTCACCGAAGTCAGCGACGATCTTGAGCGGTCCGTGGCCGAGGACGATCCACTCGGGGTCGAGGTCCAGGATCCGTGCGCAGGCGGCGGCGACGCGCTCCCAGGATCTGGATCCGGATCGGCGGGCTTTCCTTACCAGCCGGGCGAGTTCGCCAAGACCCTGCTCGCCGTCTTCTTCGCCGCCTATCTCGCCGCCAACCGCAACGCGCTCGCCTGCACCGATCGCAAGATCTGGCGGCTGCAGTTCCCCACCGGCCGCGTGCTCGGGCCGATCGCGGCGGGTCATCGTGGCGCTGCTCGTCCGGGTCTCCGACTCGGCCCGCGCCCCGCGCCCGGACATGGCCGACACCGGGGTCATCGCCCCGATCGTGGAGGACGCGAGATGAGAGGCCCGACATGATCCAGTACATCCGGCGGGCCGCCGCGCTCTGCCTCGTCCTGCTCATCGCGCTGCTCGTCGACGCGGCGCGGGTGATGGTCCTGGAGGCGGACGAGCTGGACGACAGTCCGGCCAACCGCCGGATCGCCATCACGCGCTGGGGCCAGCCTCGCGGCGAGATCGTGGTGGACGGCCGTCCGGTCACCGGCTCCCTAGACAGTGGACAGCAGCCGCGCTGAGAACGCACATACACGAAGGGGCCGTTGTACGCACCGGTGACCGGCTACGCCTCGGCGGCCGCGGCCCGGCGGTCGAAGACAGCACCGGCACCAACGCGGCCATCCCCGGCTCCCGCATCGCCGGCAAGACGGGCACCGCCCAGCACGGCCTCGGCAACACGGGCACCCCTACGCCTGGTTCATCGCCTGGGCCCAGGCCCCGGACTCGGCCCAGCCGGCGGTCGCGGTGGCCGTCGTGTCGAGGACGCGGGGGCCGACCGCACGGACATCAGCGGCGGTGGGGACGCGGCACCGATCGCCCGGGCGGTGATGGAGGAGGCACTGCGCCTGGAGGCGGAGGCACGGGGGCGGTGAGCTGGGGCGCCTGCTGAGGCCTCTTCCCGGGAACGAGCCATGAAAAGGCGGAACGCCCGGCCGAGGAAACCCGGCCGGGCGTTTCGAGCCCGTGGTGTCAGGCGAGCTGGAAGTCGCTTCGAATGACGCCGTATTGGGTGGGCTCCACCCAGCACGTGAAGTGGCATCCGGGCAGTTCGGAAATATCGATTCGAAGGTTTCCGGCGACATCGGAGGCACCGGACTGGAACCTCCGACCGGGGTTCTCGGTCTCCTGGTAATGGACAGTGGCTCCGCGCACCTCCACGACGACGTACGAGATGCGCCCTCCCTTTCGGGCGGGCTTGCCGTCCTCGTGCTGCTGATGGGCCTCGTGGGCATCCATCGGCTGACCGCAGATCCCACAGCGCTCATCTTCTCGCAAGATGTCCATGGGGGAATGGTACCTCCACATGGCAAAGCTCCTGCCGGCGCAGTCCGAGAGATGACTGTTCCGACAGGAGCTTTACTCATTGATCACATCCAGGTGAATTCGGCAATAGACCGCTGGATTCGGTGCGACCTACCCGGAGGTGGAGAAGATGTTCATTCCACCATTTCCGTCCGGCCACAGGTACTCGAACGTCGCACCCCTATCCTCCCCGGACAACCTCATCTGTGCCTGGCAGGGCCCACACGGCGGCTTGGTGCCGGTGATCCTCACCCGACCGCCCTCAGGAACGGGACTGGCCATGAAGAACGGGTCGTCCTGAATGACCGTGTCGCCGATCATGGGCGCACCGCCGGCGGCGCGTGCCGCCCGGTTCTCCGTGTGGACCGCCTGACGTGCGCGTCCCACACCGATGGAGGCCTCTTCCGCCGTGGTGGCGCCGCTCCGGAGGGAGTACGAGTCGATCATCGTGCCCTCGGCGTCGAAGACCTCCACGTCGGCGTAGTGCGTGTTCGCGGTGACCGGACCACAGACCTGCGGAAGGTTGGCGTTGTGGACCAGGACCGGAGTGGCACCCGCCAGCACGTAGTACGTGTGCAGTTCGGAGACCGTGAGGTTGTGGACCGTGGCGTCCTGCGCGGTCCAGCGCCGGATCGCGGCGATCTGGACGTAGGTGCCCGCGCTGGTCTGGAGCCACTCGCCGGACTCGAGGTCGGTGGCGTCGACCCACTCGCCGAGTTCGGGGACCCAGAAGGGGTGCCCGGCCGTCGCCGTGATCTGGGCCGTCTTGGAGCCGCTCTTGCCGTCGAGGTCGATCGTGACCTTGACCAGGTGCTTAAGGCCCTCGCCCTTGATCTCGGCGGTGACCGTCTGGACGACGCTCTCACCGGTCTCGGGATCGGTCGCGATGACCTTGTCGCCGGCCTTCACCTTCTCGATCGGCTTGGTGGAACCGTCGGCCATCAGCACCTTCGTGCCGGGCGCGAAGCTGTTGACCGGGCAGGCACCGCCGCCGCCACCGCCGCCGCCGTCGGCCTTGCCGGAGCCGCCGCCGCCGCTGCTACCGCCGCTGCTGCGGGCGGAGCCACCGGACTTGCCGCCACCGCCGCCGGAGCTCTTGCCACCGCCGGAACTCTTGCCGCCGCCGCCCTTGCTCGCGCTCGAGTGCGAGGAGGCCTTCGGTGCGGCCTTGGCCTGGGACTGCTTCTGGACGGCGTTACCCGTCTTCCGCTTCGCGGCGGCCGCTTCGTCGGCCTTTCTCTTGGCGGCCTCGGCCGCCTTCTTCTTGGCCCGTTGCGCGGCCTCCTTCTTCGCCTTCTCGATGGCGAGTTTCTTGGCCCTGAGCGCGGCTGCCTCGGCGGCCTTGGCGGCCTTCAGCACCGCCTCGGCCGCCTTCTTGGCTGCCTTGAAGGCCTGGATGGCCTCGATGGTGCGGTTGATCGCCTTCAGAACCGACGGAATCTTGCCCAGCTTCGTCCACGGAATGGCGTCCAGGATGATGCTGCCGCACGACCACATGTCACCGCCGAAGCAGGCCATGGCGTCGTTGATGCCGATGAAGTCCTTCAGCGTCTCCCAGGCGATCGACAGGATCACCGAGGTCAGCGACTTGCCCATGGTGGCCTGTGCCTGGGCGACCTGCGCCGCGGACAGACCCGCGCCGGCGAGGGCCGCGGCCTTCTCCGAGGCGGTCAGGGTGATCGCGAGTCCGGTCGGGTCGGAGTACGAGACCGGGTTGTTCTGCGCGTACGCGTACCCGTTGGACTGCAGCGGGTCGTTCAGGTCGAGCACCGGGTCGGCGGACAGGAAGCGTCCGACCGTCGGGTCGTACAGACGGGCGCCCAGCGGCTGGAAGCCGGAGGCGTCGTCCCGCGTCTTGCCAAGGAACCCCTTGTGGTTCTGCATGGTGGTAGCGAGCGTGCCGCGCTCGTTGCCGAAGGGGTCCTGCTTGCGGATGCGCACCGTCTGACCGCCGGAGAGAGCGACCTCCGTGTACGCGCTGCCCTGGTGGTCCGTGGTCTGGGCGACCAGGGTCTCCGAACCGGTGCCGTTGGCGTAGCGCATGACCGCGCCGCCCGGGGTCCCGTAGGTGCGCTGGGTGTTGACCAGGACGCCGCCCCGCTGGACGGTCACCTCGGCCTCACCCAGGTGGAGTGTCGCCTGATTGCCCTTGATGGTGAGCAGGCGGGTGTTGCTGGGGCCGTAAATGTGACGAGTGTCGTTCTGCGGCAGCCACTGCTGGGCGGCCTGCGTCGCGTCACACGTGGCGAGCACGATCGGCGTCGAGTTGACGTTCGCCGCGCCCTTGACCGCAAGGCACAGGCCGGAGGCGAGGTGGGTGAGCTGCCCGGAGGCGTTGCGCCTCAGCTTCTGGGCGGTCTCCTGCGCCGCGGTGGCACCGCACTTCTGAATCTGCACCGCCGACCCCGCCGTGTCGGCCGTGGGCTGAAGGCACCAAATCCCGTGGATCGACAGCGTGCCCTCGTCCGGGTTGGTCTGCACCGTCGGCGTCGCGCCCGGAGTGGGGGTGAACTTGAAGTTCTGCGCCACCGAGGCGTTGCAGGCGTACAGCTGGATCGGCTGGGACGCCGCGGCGTCACCCGACTTCAGGTCCAGGCACTTCTGGCCGAGACCCACGTAGGGGGTCTTGCCGCTGGTGCCCGCACCGGTGATCCGGTCGACCTGGCCGTCGTAGGTCCAGGTCAGCTCCTGCTTGTCGCCGCTCCCGACCGACGTGATCGTCCTGGTCTCACCGGTCAGCTCGTACAGACGCGTGGCCTCGGCCGAGATCTGGGCCCCTGCGGGGGTCTTGTAGGTCTTCGACACCTTGGTCAGCGTGTGCGGCTGGTCCTTGGCGGCGTTCTTGCCGTACGCGTACGTGGTGACCGCGTTCTTGTTGGTGTCGCCGCTGAGGTCGTTCTCGATCAGCTGCGTGCGGTTGCCGAGCAGGTCGTACTCGTACTCCTGCCAGTAGCCGGAGTTGTCCGCGCCCGCGGCGACCCGGAGGGTACCGTCGGCGTTCTTGTTGAGCGTGCCGTCCGGGTTCCTCGGGTTGACGCAGGTGTCCTGGTCCTTGGAGGTCCAGGCCGACTTCAGCTGGCCCAGCGGGTCGTAGACGAAGCACTGGCGCTCCGCGATCCCGGTGGACTTCTCCTGGATGGAGGTGACGTTGCCGGCCGGGTCGTAGCCGTACGCCCGGTTCGAGACGAGGTTGCCGGGGACGACGGTCCGGTCGGCGGTGGTGTCGTTGGGGCCGCCCTTCTCGCGGTAGACCGAGTTCTCCGTGAGCTCACCGGTGGACTCGTCGAAGGAGTTCTGCGTCCACACCCGGTACGGAAGGGAACCGAGGGTGGAGCGCATGACCTGGCCGTACGGGGAGTAGACCGTCTCCGAGCCGTACCAGTCCTTGCCGGAGATCGTGACCGGCTTGCCGTCCTTGTTGTAGCGGACGACCAGCTTCTCGGAGGCGAACCTGCCCACCGCCGGAAGGGTGGTCTCGTCCAGCATGCCGTGGTCGTTGTACGTGTAGTCGTACCTGTAGTCCTTGTTCAGACCCCAGGTGCTCACGATGGACGGCGGCAGGGACAGCGTGGTCGAGGTCGGCTGGTAGTCCTTCGTGTAGCCATTGACCGTCTGCGTGTACGCCTCGTCGTCGGTGTAGCGGGTGGCGGTGGCGGGCATGCCCTTGCCGCCCGGGACCGTGTCGTACGTGAACGAGGACAGCGGCTTGCCAGCGGCGCTGTTCTCACGTACCTCCGTCGGCCGCGACAACTCGTCGTAGCCGTTCCAGACCTTGCCGCGGGCGTTCAGGATCGTCTCGACCCGGCCGAAGGCGTCGTAGGTCGTGGTGGACGTGCCCGCGTCGGGGTCGGTCGCCGTCTCCACCTGGCCGTTGTGGTTGTACGTCCACGACCACGGGTGCGTCGGGTCGGCCGAGGCGATCGCCTTCGCGAGGGAGCCGTGCGCGTCGTACTCGTAGCGCGTCGACGTGTAGCGCTCCTTGGCGCCCGTCGGCGTGGTGTACTCGGGCGCCGCCGGATTGAAGGTGTCCGTACGGACGGTGCGGCCGGTCGCGTCGGTCCAGACGCGGTAGGCCGAGTCGCCCTGCGGCTGGATGACCTTCGACCAGTCCGGGCCGTACTCGTAGCGGACGGCCTTCTCCGGGACCTCCTGCGAGATGGCCTCGGTCGTGCCCGTGAGCTTGACCTTGAGGACCGGCATCTCCTCGAGCACGCGGCCGAGACCGTCGTACTTGTAACGGGTGATGTTCGGGACGGTGGTGTCCGCCTGCGGGGTGAACAGGTCGCCGCTCGGGGCGTCCTGGTTCAGGTAGGCGTTGTTGGTCTGGTAGATCTCACCGGCGCGGTTGTACAGCGTGTCGGTGATCAGACGGCCGCCGCCGTCCGCCTGCTCCTGGGACTGGCGCTCCCGGCCCAGACCGTCGTAGATCGTGACGGACTTCTCGACCCGGTCCTCGTAACCACGCGTGTAGGTGGTGACGTACGGAGGCTTGCGGACCTTGCCGCCGTTGGGGTCGTTCGGGTCGGGCTCCTCCTGCGGGATCGTGTACTCGGCCCTGAAGTCCGGCACGGCGCCCGCGGCCGGGGTGCGCCCCGGGGCCCAGGCCTCGGCCAGACGGCCCAGCGGGTCGTACACGGCCTCGCTGACGAGGTCGTTGACGTCGGTCGTCTTCACGGTGACCGAGCGGCCCGGCTCCAGCTCCTGTACCTGGCTGTGACCGAGCAGGTTGGTCGTCGTGACCTTGAAGACCTGGCCCGTGGCCGGTCCGATGGGTTGGTAGCTGATCGTGGAGAACTTCGGAGTCAGCTTGGTCAGCTGCTCCGTCGGGGTCTCCTTGACCATGCGGCCGACGGCGTCGAACTCCTTGACGCCGGTGGTCTGGAAGTCGGTACCGGCGTTGTTGAGCGTCCACGACTGGGTGGCCAGACCCCGGGTCGACGCGCCGAGCGCGTCGCCGTAATTGGTGCCGTCGTAGGCGGTGCGGGTGGCGCTGCTCAGCGAACCGACGTTCGCCCAGACGGCGTTCGCACACGTCGTCGGTGACACCAGGACCTGCTTCGACAGACCAATCAGGTTCTTGTCCGTGCGGTGCAGGTACTCGAGCTTGGTGCAGGACTCGTCGCCGGTCTTGGTGGGATCGGCGTCACCGAGGGACTCCACCAGGGTCGGCAGACCATACGTCGACTCGTACGTCGTGTGGCTCTTGACCGTCCGCAGCGTGCGCGTGTCGTCACCCGTTCCCGAGGACTTCGTGTACGCGATCTCCTCGGGCTCCGTGACCCGCCAGGCCTTCAGCGGCTTGAGCCCGTCGCCGAGGTCGCGGCTGGCGAGCTCGGTCGCCTCGGGGATGGTGATGCTGCGGGTCAGCCAGTTGGTGTCCGCGTCCGTCGCGTTGGAGTAGGAGAGCTCCTCGGCGATGCGGCCGGCGAAGGCGTCACGGTCGTACACGGGCTGGCCGTTGTACGTGATCGTGTTGCCGTGGACGTCCTTCATGGGGACGGTGTCGCCCATGCCGCGGTAGAAGCGGGTGACGGCCTTGGTCTTCGGGCCGTCGACGCCGGGGATCTCCTCGGCGGGGCTGGTGCCCTCACCGCTGTCGGCCGTGGCCTTGCGCTCGCCCGTGGTGACCGTGGTCTGCTCGAAGCCGGCGAACTGCGAGTAGGTCCGGGTGGACTTCTTCGTGAACTCGGCCTCGGCTAGCTTCCAGCCGGCGTTCTTGTAGTCGTACCCGGTCAGCGTCGAGTACGAGCCGTCGACGTTCGGCAGCTCCTCGATCGTGTCGACGACGTACTTGTTGAACCAGTCGATGTCCTCGATCTCGGCGTCCGGGTGCCAGAACACCGGGTAGCAGAGACGGGTGTTGGACTTCAGCGCGGCGGTCTCGGTCTTGCCCGGCAGGTTCGTGCTGTCCTGGCACGCGGTCTCGCGGGGCTTGTAGGTGACGATCGTCTCGCCGCCGTACTCGTTGACGACACGCGCGATGCGCAGACGCGAGAAGCCGGGTCGCGGATCCGTCGCGGCGCTGCCGCGGTAGACGCGGTTGGGCATGTCGTCGGAGTTCGACTCGAACCGCACCGCGTTCAGCTTCACCGAGGCGTCGGTGGAACCTTTGCGGGCGTAGCCGGTGCGCTGGATCGACTCCAGCCAGAGCGCGGTGTTGGCGCCGGTCTTCAGGACCGGGAAGCTCTGCTTGAGCTGGTACTCGTCGACGACCTGGCGCGCGGTGGTGTCGGTACGACGCTGCGCCGAGGTGGTGATCTTGTCCAGGCGCTTGCGGGTCCAGAACGTCGGGCCGGCGTTCCAGCACTTGCGGGTGTACGTCGAGGTGACGGCCTTGCAGTTCAGGTCGGCCGGGGTGTCGTACCAGATGCGGTACTTGCCCGGGTCCTTGTCCGTGAACTCCGCTTCCGAGCAGGTCAGACCGGCCTCGGGGTAGCAGCGCTCGGCGACGGTGAAGCCGACGCGGGCCGGGGCCGTCGCGGAGAAGATCGATTCCTTGCGCTGGCCGTAGTAGATGTGCGACAGGTAGCCGCCGCGGTGGTACTTGACCGGGCCCTTGAAGTAGAAGTTCTTCGCGTAGTAGTTCTCCTCGCGCTCCCAGAAGAGGGACATGGCGTTGCCGTGGATGTCCTCGACGTAGTCGAGGTTCCACCGCCAGGCCTGGAGGCAGGAGGAGCTCTTCCAGTTGGTGGTCCCCGCGCCCGCGTAGCAGGGCTCCCCCGAGTGGTTGCCGTACACCGGCACCGAGAGGACGGAGTCGGTGTACGGGTCGTCGGTGGCGGTGCCGTTGTCCGACCAGCCCGGGAGCTTGTTCAGACCGAAGTGGTAGCGGGTGCCGTCCCTGGTCGTGACGACCCAGTACTCGCCGTCCGCGTCCTTCAGCACGCCCGAACGCGGGTCCTTGGACGTGTCCTTGAGCCGCTCGATCTTCGAGCCGTCACCGTTGGCGGTGAACCACTGGCCGACGGGCTTCCCGTCGGTGCCGAGCGGGCCCTTGTCCTTGTCCCAGACCAGCTCGGTGGTCATGCCGCCCAGTGAGAGGGTGGCGTTCTCCGAGCCCCAGCACAGGTCGGCGGTCTTGTGGTCGGTGTTGTTCGCCCCGGCCCGCTTGGAGTCCTGGCGGCAGTTGTTGTACGACCGGGTGATCGAGCCCGCGTTGTAGTCCCAGCCGTCGCCGATCCAGGAGGCCTGGTTGTTCGACGCCGAGGTGCGGCCGTCGACCGTCTGCGAGTTGTACGACAGGGCGACCTTCGGCATCAGACCGCCGGCGGTCTCCGGGACCTGCACCTGGTACGAGTAGGTGAAGGCACCGTTCGACGAACCCGCCGCCCAGGAGCCGGAGGACAGCAGCGGCGAGGCGGTGAAGTCACCGGACGCCGAGGAGCCGGTGTCCATCGCGCCGACGACCTGGCGGCCCGAGGCGCCCACGTTCGACGAGAAGGCGGCCTTGCGCGCGGAGGCGCCCGAGGCCGTCGACGGGGCGTCCTCGTCCGGCAGCAGGTTCGCGACCGGAACCGTGCCGGAGAGGATCTGGCGGGTCGCGGCGTTCTTGGTCTTGCCGGACGTCGCCTTCAGCTTGGTCTTGGCCGCCGGCACCTCCTTGACGGTGCTGCGCAGCCGCTCGACCTCGACGTCCGGCTCGTCCCCGGCCGACATGGTCTGGACACCCGTGTCCGGCGCACAGTCGCCGGTCTCCGGGGAGTCGATGACGCAGCTGGGCAGCAGGACGAGACCGAAGCGCTCGGCGGCAAGCTGACCGTAGCGGTCCTCGAAGGCGGTCGTGTCGACGTCGACGAGCACCTGCGCCGTCGGGTCCGCCGTCACCGGCGGCACGATCTCCATGATCACGCCGGGCACGCCGGTGTCCTCGGACGTGGTCGTCGCCTTGACGGCGACCTGCCAGTCACCGGCGATGGTCGCCGGGTCCTGACCCACTGGCACACCGACGCCGACCGGCAGGAGCGCCTGGGTGGTCGTGTTCTTGACCTGGACCGTGGTGCCCGGCGTGGCTGTCGACGGGTTCGCCTGGCCGGCATCCGCCGCCCAGGGGTCCGTGGCGACCGGTGCGTAGGCCGTGATCGGGTTCTCCGGCGCCGTGCTCAGCGTCTTCGGAGCCTGCGCGTTGTCGGCGAGCGTGGTGCTCGGCGGAATGTCGGGGAGGTCGACCTCAGAGGTCGTCTCCTCACGGGACATCCCGTCGCCGGGCACCGCCAGGGCCTGCGAGCCCAGACTCGTCACCGTCAATATCGATGACAACAGAAGGACGGTCGCCGTGCGGCTTCGCCGACGGCGCCGTCGTTGTGACTCCGTCATGGCCAGGCGTCCCCGCCCCAGCCATGACAGTGGACCTGAAGCACGCATGCGCGTCGACTCCCACCCAGACGAACAAGACAACGGAGGTGCGGAAACACCAAAGAGCACGCGTCTGCATCAGGCGCGTGCGTGCGCACTCTCTGTCATGAGCGCCACATGCTTCAAGATCGGGACAGGGGCGCGGACCGTCGTTCTCATGAGTTGCCTCACGCGATATAACCGCACAGATCAGCGGATCAGATGATCTCTCAGATCAAGCGGCGGCATTCCCTTCATCCATGCCATAACAGGTGATCAAAAGCCGCAGATACAACGCTGGTGACTGAGCATCAGACACTCGCCCACTCCGCATAACATGTTTACAACACTCTTACATGTAGACGGATCATGTTGATCGTGTGATCGTGTGCGCGCCTTGTGTCCCGCGGCCTGCCGTCCGGGGCTGCCTGTGCTGTCCTGTCCGCCTGGTCCACACGGGAGTAGACCGCCGTGCCCGCGCCGCCTCGTTTCCTCAGCCCATTCGTGCGCACACGCACCAGGCTGAGTCTCACTCTCGGCCTCGTCCTGGCCGCACTCACCACAGCCCTGCTGCCCTGGTGGCAGCCCGATGTCCCGCCAACCGCGCAAGGGAGCGGGACGGCCGACGCGAGACCGGCGAAGGTCGGCCCGCGCGACGAGGCCGCCGCAGCAGCGGAAGCCCGGCGTACCCGTAAGAAGGTGCTCGTCGACACGGCGACCACCGCGAACCAGCTCATCTGGGCACTGCCGAACGGCAAGATGCGCACCCAGATCGACGCCCAGCCGCAGCGTGCGAAGAACGCCCAGGGCAAGTGGGCGCCGATCGACACCACGCTGCGCCGGACGAAGGGTGCCGGTTCGCTGAGCATCCGTCCGGTGAACGCGGTCGTGCCGGTGCGCTTCGCCGGCGGTACCCGGTCCGCGGACCGCGCCGACCGTTCGTACGTCCGCGCCCCGCTGGCCGGCGAGACCGTCCTCGCCGAGGTCGACCTGAACGGCCACACCGTCGCGTACACCTGGCCGGGCACCCTGCACGAGCCGGTGCTCGACGGCCCGCGCGCCCTCTACCCCGAGGTGTTCCCGGGTGTCGACCTGCTGCTGGTCGTGCGCGCCGAGGGCGGCTTCGGCCAGCTCCTCATCGTCAAGGACGAGCAGGCCGCGCAGAACAAGGACCTCGCGACCGTCTCGTACGGGCTGCGCTCGAAGACGGCCGTGTTCCGGCAGGACACGAAGGCCAACCGGATCCAGGTCCTCGGCAAGGACGGCAAGGAGGCCGGCAGCATCCCGACCCCGTTCGCCTGGGACTCGGCCGGCCGCGACCCCGAGCTGCCCCCGGGCACGCCGCAGCGCACCTCCGTGGCCACCACAGCCGACGTGCTGAAGCTGTCGGGCCTGACGGGCATCGAGCCGGGCGCGAAGTCCGCCCAGCTCCCCATCGTCCTCGAGGGTGACGGCACCGGCTCCGCGACGCTGAACCTGGACGTCGCGGCCACGGGCCTGCTCACCGACAAGGACACGAAGTTCCCGGTCTTCATCGACCCGCCGCTCAACAGCGACTGGCTCGCCTGGACCGTGGCGTACAAGAAGTACCCGAACTCCAGCTTCTGGAACGGTACGAACTTCTCCTCCGGCACCTCCGACGCCCGCGTGGGCTACGAGAGCGACACCGGCGGTCTGGCCCGCTCCTTCTGGCGGATGAGGTTCTCCACCAGCTACGAGGGCGCCAAGTTCGACTGGGCCACGTTCAAGATCGTGAACAACCACTCCTGGTCCTGCACCGCCCGTCAGATGGAGTTCTGGCTGACGGGCGGCATCTCCTCGGGTACGACGTGGAACGCGCAGCCGAGCTGGTCGAGGGTGCTGCACAAGAAGTCCTTCGCGCACGGCTGGTCCTCGTCCTGCCCGGACGCGTGGGAGTCGTTCACCGTGACCTCGGCGGCCCAGGAGGCCGCGGACAAGGGCTGGTCGAACATCACCCTCGGCATGCGGGCCACGTCCGAGACCGACACCCAGACCTGGCGCAAGTTCGCCGCGACCGGTGCCCGGATCGAAGGCGAGTTCAACCGCCCGCCGAACCAGCCGACCTCCGGCACGTCCTCGCCGGGCGGTGCGTGCGTGCCGGGCCCGACCGCCAGCACGCTGATCGGCCGTACGACCATCACGCTGAAGGCCAAGGGCTCCGACCCGGACGGCGCTCCGCCGAAGCTGCGCTTCCGATTCTGGAAGGACGGCAGCACCACCAAGAAGGAGTATGTCGCCACCCCGACCTCCACGGGCTACGGCCAGATGGTCATCGAGGCCACCGATCCGCTGCTGACGGGCCTCACGGCGAACACGCTGTTCAAGTGGGACGTACGGTCCGAGGACTCGACGTACCCGAACGCGGGCTCCACCTCGTCCTACTTCCCGAACGGCAGCGAGCCGTGCCAGATCACCGTCGACCCGATCGCCCCGCCGCAACCGGACATCACCAGCACGGTGTTCACCGAGGCCACCGACGACGGCAAGACGTGGGCGACGGTGAACTTCGGCAAGCCCGGTGACTTCACCTTCACCGCCGCCGGCGCCTCCAAGTTCCGGTACGCCTTCGAGGGCAACGGCTACGTCGACGCGCCGACCCCGGTCAACGGCAAGGTCACCCTCACGAACGTCACCCCGCCACACGCGGGACCGGTGACGATCAACGTCTACGCCTACGACGTCAACGGCAACCAGAGCCTTCGCGGCGACTACACGTTCTACCTGCCCCCGCGTGACACCGCCGACGGACCGATGGACACGGGTGGCGACAACATCCCCGACCTGCTCGTCCTCTACGCGGACGGCAGGCTGCGGAACTGCGCCGGCGCCCCCGCCGACCCGACCGTCCCAGGCACCGGCGGTGAGCTCTACACCTGCCTGTCCGGCTCGTATGTCACCGCCGGCAAGAAGGTCGACCCGGTGAACCACTGGATCAACACCGCGGGCACGCCGTCGCTGATCGCGCACTACAACGACGTCTACCCGGGCGACGGGGCGACCGACCTGTTCGCCGTCACCCCGGACAAGCAGTTCTGGCTCTACCCGGGCGACGGCTACGGCACCTTCAACGTCGACCAGCGCATGAAGATCCGGCTGCCGTCCAACGCCCCGGCCCCGTCCACGTGGACGCAGATGAAGGCGATCGGCGACATCACGGGTGACAAGCACCCGGACATCGCCCTGCGCGCGGGCACCGCGTTCTGGATCCTCTCCGGCTACACCGGCGGCACCTTCCAGTCCGCCACGCTCATGGAGGGCACCGCCTGGGCCACCACCGATCGCGACATCGTCAACATCGCGGACATGAACAAGGACAACACGCCCGACCTGCTGTGGCGGAACGTGTCCAACGGCAACATGTACGTCCGCCACGGCAAGCCCGGCGCGGTCGCCGGCAGCGTGGACCTCGAGTCGATCAAGCTGGCGGCCAACTCGGTCAACGGCGACGTCCGGTTCGGCACGAACTGGACCGCGACCAACATCACGGCCGTGATCGGTATCCCGGACGTCAACAAGGACGGCGTCCCGGACATGTGGGCCCGCGAAGGCGCCACCGGCGCCATGAAGCTGTACAACCCGTCCACCACCGACACCAACGCCCCGGTCAAGACGGTCCTGTCCACCGACTGGAGCACTGTCAAGGCGTTCGGCTGATCCCGGCCGCCCGCTGACGACACCGAGCCCCCGGCGCCACTCGGCGCCGGGGGCTCACCCCATTTCACGTACGGCCACGAGACCGCGCTCCGGCTACGAGACGGCCCCGCCCTCCGCGATCGCCTCCGCCACCTCCGCCACGCGCTCCTGCTCCTCGACGGCGAACCGCTCCCGGTCCAGCGCCTCCGCGCCTTGTCGGTGAGCTTGGCCCAGTGCTTCGTGCCGTACAGGCTCATCGCCTCGTCGGGGGTGCCGAGCGGGTCGTACGGGCCGACCTCCAGGCCCCAGTCGATCCGGGTGGCGCCGTCCCACTGCTTGTCCTGGCCCTTCCGGTAGAAGGTGGCTCTCCGACGCCGACGTCGTCGCGCACGCCGCGTGCACACCCCGCCGCCCGCCCGGCGACTTCGTCAGGGCCACGGCGGAGCGGCCGGCGCCGGGGCTCGACCTGCTCCTGCAGCCCTCGGACGTCGCCGAGATGATGCTGCAGGCCGCGCCCGGCAGTTCTTCGCCGAACGGCACCGCGCCCACGCCACCGCCCTGGGCGAGAATCGTCCGGGAGGGGGCAACAGGAGGGCCGGCGACTCGGGGCCACCGGCGCACCGTCATCGTCTTCGACCGCCGCTACGCCGTCCCGGGGGCACAGGACAGCGACACTCTGCTCTGCTCGACGTCCTGCGCAAGGTCTGGGACGAGACCCGCCCGTCCGTGCCGACACTCGACGCAGACGGCGCGAGCTGCGGCCCGGACGGCCGCGCAACCCCCGCCGCCCATGCGGCCGAGTCCGCAGGCTGAACCGGGTTTTTGATCACTGGTCGCCGATGGGGTTGCGGCCGTGGGCCGCAGCGCGGAGACGGCGGATCTCTTCCCTCTCCTCGTCGGTGACCGGGTCCGTTCGTCGCTGGCCGGGTCCATGTTCTGGTTGGCCATGGGCCACCGCCCTGCACGAGTACCAAGCCCGGCCGTCGTGGTGGCGTTGCGGCCGGGCCAGACAGCGGCAGTCGGTCAGTCCTCGCCCGCTGTCAGCTTCTCCAGCGCGGCGACCAGCTCGGTGCGCCGCTGGTCGGACGTGTTCTTCTGCTCCTGCGCCGTCCAGGCGAGCGCGAACCGGTCGACCTGCCGCCAGTCGCTGCCGGCCTTCTTCATTTCCTTGACCCAGTTCGCGGCGACTGCCGGCGTCTCGTACTCGTAGATCGAGACGGTGTAGGTGGCAATGAGCTGGACGCAGTCGTTCTTGTGCGGCTCTTTGCCGGCAGCCTCGTTGGAGCACAACTTGGTGTTGTCGGTCTGGTCGCCGAGGTCGACGACGCCGATTGCGTCGGCAAGTTCGGCCGCGACTTCTTCGGCGGTGAGGCGGTCGGGCTCGTCGTTGCTGGAGCAGGCGGTAAGTGCGAGCGCGGTGATCGCTATGGCAGTGACGGTGTGGCGGTGGCGCATGTTCTCCCCGGGAACGCGGTGGTTGCGGAGGAATCATGCCGTACCCGGGACGGGATTCTTTTCCCGGCATGCCTGATCCGGTACTCCGCGCCCATGTCCGCGACGCGGCGCACACAGCCCGGGCTGACCTCACACCCGCCGTACCTCTGTATCCCGTACCCGTACCTCGTGCATTCGGCCTGTGCGTGACTGATTGCCACGCCTCGCGACAGCCGTCGCACGCCCCCCGCTCGAGCGGTGCGCGTGCCAGGCGGCGAGGGACGTGCCTTTCCCTCTGGGTCGAGGTGGCGTACGAGCTGTACGGAGAAGCTCCGAAGGCAAACGGCGTTCGCACCCTGTCCCTGAGCTTGGAGTGCGGGGACAACCTCGCCGCCTTCCGCGCGAAGCAGTCCGGGGTCAGGACGGCGAGGCCGATGCAGCGGTGAGGTGGGTGCGTGATCACTGCTCCGCGAGCGGCCTGGAGCTGGTGTGTGTGGAGAACCTCAACGACCGCCACCCGAGGAGCAGCGGGCCGACTTCTCGCTCACGCGCTTCACGGTCGCCCGCTCCGAGTCCCCGACCGTCGAAGGCTGGGCCCTACCGACCGGCCTGCCGCCGGCGGCGTCCCTCCCCGGCGCCGTGGCACCCCATGCCGCCTCATTCCGGCGCGTCCGTTCCCACCGGGTTCACAACTCCCTGCGAGGCGGATGCGCCGCTGAGCAGGCACGGAGTGGCGCCGGCTCAGCTCCGCGGCGGCGCAACTCGCAGGCACGTAGCCGCCCTTCAAGGGTCGGCGACCGATCATGCGATCATCTGCCCATGCTGGAGATCGCAGGTTACGAAGACGGCCCGCTGGGCGACGGTTCGAGGTTCCTTGACCTACCGCTCTTCTGGCCTTGCCACCTCGGCTCAAGCCTCCTTGGCCAGGAAGCCCAAGCGGTGGCCTTCGGCCCGGACTGGGACGACGCTCAAGACCTCTACAGGAGGGTGTCGGCCTCGGACGAGTGGCCGGTCTTCACCGTGCACCTGCATGCCGGGCACATCCTTTACGTCGTTCATCGCAACCTGGAGGGCGAGCACGGCATCGACTACCTGCTGTTCCATCCCGAGTGGCAAGAAGCCATCACCCTCGCGGTCGACGACGGCCACTTCATGGGCCCCGGCCTGTCATGGCGCGAACTCGAATCCGCGGCTGACCAGCAGACCAGCGCAGGCGTCACAGACTCGAATGCCCGGCTAGTCCTGCTCTTCCCCATGCTCGGGGACAGCGACGTGTCCGAAACCGCACTGCCCCGCCTCACGGCCGCACTGCGCGCCCTCACCATCGTCGAGGACCCTGCCGAGCTGGCCCGCCTACTCCTACTCAAGCAAGGCCAGTGGTCACTCGCGAACTGGCACGAGTCCGAAGGCATCTGGATCTGCGATGGCTCACACAGCTACCGCAACCCGGCCAACCATTTCGCACTGTCCCCGATGCACCTGGCAGCAGCCAGCCGTGCGCTGTCGGGATAGCGACCACGCCGCATCAGCGCAGCTCTCGGCCAGGGGCAAGGACGCGACTCGCAGTCCCTGAGCTATCGATTTCTCCGTCTGGCTCTGCCGTCACTGGGGTGGCGCCGCCCTGGGAGCTGATCAACCAGGCCAACTCACCTTCCACCGGGCGGCGTTGAGGTCGTGATGGCAGCGCAGGCACAGGTCTCCCCAGTGATCACAGAGCTTCGCGGCTCCGTGATCACTGAGACGTGTGCCCGTTGTGTTGCCGTGTCCCGACCGCACCTGTCGGCGCGACTTCTCAAGGGTGCCGGCATGGGAGGGCGCGTCTAATTCACGTCGACGTAGTCGCCTGTGGCCTTGGCTCCCGAAGTGACGGCGTCACCCGCGTAGGTCCAGCGCCAATAGCCGTCGGCGGTGGCCTTGGCGGTGGTCCTGAGGGCACCCGTGGAGGTCGACTTGACGGTCTTGACGGTGCTGTAGGTGCTGGTGCCGGTGCACGTCCTGGTGGTGGTGCCGGTGCAGGTCAGCCCTTGGTCGGGGGCCTTGTAGACAGTGCCCGGAACCCTTATGTGCAGCCCCATCGTCTGAATACCGGAGTCGTCCTGGGCGGTGACGGATACATTGAAGGTCGTGGACCCGCCGATGGCGAAGTCACCGCCGCCGCTGACGGCGACATCCGTGATCACGATGTCGCCGTCTGCGGCGGCGTAGGCGGACGGGACGGCGAGGGCGGCGAAGGCAAGGGAGCCGGCCAGGGCGGCGGTCAGTGATCGGATACGCATGCCTGAGATCTCGGCAGCAACGACGATCATCTTGGTCGACTATCCCGAAGAATGCGTAACGAATGACGTACTCCTCCTGACGAGGACGACCGCCGCTCGACACCCCACAACGTGCAGGACACCAACCTGTCTCCCCCTCGACGTACTCCCGGTGGTGCCGGCCGGAGAAGGAGCCGTGCGAACGGCGCCGCCGGGACGCGGAGCCGACCGAGCACATCCGGCGGATCCATGCCGACTCCGGCGGTGGTTCCGGCTTGTCGACGACGGCTCACCGTGCCAGGGGCCCAACACGATGCCGCTTGGGGAGCGTTGACCACTGCGATCCCGCCCCAAGAAGCTCAACGGAACCGCTGAGCTGTGACGTTCCGTAACTGGTGAACCGGTCGGCGCAGGTGCCCGGTTCACCGAAATGGGTCCGATGCGCAATCGAACCGCACCCTCCGGCCGCGAAGGTCTGGTCGGTTCCTTGTCCGACACTGATGATGGGTTCATGACTGAAGACGCTCAGGACAGGGACGCACAGGACCCGTCGGCGTTCCGCTGGAGAGCCTGGCCGGAGCACTGGTTCCTCGAATGCGGGGGATTTCCCGTCCTGGTGCTCGCGCCGCTGGCCGTCGTACTCGCCTTCTTCTCGGTGCCCTGGGCGGTCACGATCGGCGCATTGAGCCTCTGGTGGATCGCCTACTCGGCGCGGTACTGGATCCCCGTGTGGCGGTCGGTGGTCGAGATACGGGTGGGTTCAGGAGACCACGGGCGGCTGCTGTTGCGGCAGCGGTACGGGCGTACCCGAACCTACCCGCTGAGCGCCGTCACCAGCCTGCGCCCGCTCCAGATCGGCAGCATCTCCTATGCCCTCGTCGCACCTGGACAGCACGACGATTACACGGAGAAGGACGAACTGGTGCTGCGGCTGAACGTCGACGGCGTCGAGTACACCACGTACAACACCCCCTACACGACAGCCGCGATGCAACCACTCATCACGGCGCTGCGCCACGCCTGCCCGGACATGATCGTGTCCAAGACCGAATCCCGCAGGGCCACCTACGTCGACGTCGAACGGGGCATGTCGCCCGGCTGACGAAACAGCGGAAGGGCGAACAGGGAACGCATCGAGGAGTCCATGCTCCAGCATGCCGTGGCGGACTCCCAACGGTTCCGACGTGGGTCGCCGACCCCTCGTACAGCCCTTCGACCGTCCCCGCGGCGCCCTCGCGCCGCGGCGTCTGTACGTACTGCCAACCCGTGTCGCAACTTAAGCGCCGGTTTCCGGCCGGATGTTCCTCGCCCTGGCCGGGGTCGTCCGGTTCCCCGTCCTCGTGGGCGTCGTCGGCGGTGCCCGCGTCGTACGGGCCGAAGGGGCCGACGCCGGTGCGAGTACGGTCGGAGCCGGGATGGCATTAACGCGGTTCTCGTACTCGCGGCGAGCCTTGCGCTGGGCCGGGATGGCCGGGGCACCCTGGGCACCGTCGAGGGGCCGGCAGCGGATGAGGAGTTGGCGGTGGACCGCGGGGATGGCGCAGACGCGCAGGGTGTAGCCCTGGCCGCGTCGTACGGTCACGCCTGACTGAGCCCGTCGTCGAGACGCCGACGCAGTCCGGCAAGGTCCGCTTCGCGGGCACGGCGAACGGTGGCGAGGGAGAGCTGTGCGTCGATGATGCTGGGGCCGGTGAGGCTGGTCATGGTGTGGGGTCCTTCGACGGCGGGGGCTGGTCAGTAGAAGCGGACGAGCAGGGGCTGCCCCTGCTCGTCGCGGGGCAGGGTGCGGGCCGGCCGCAGTGTGTGCAGCTCTGCGTATCGGCGCACGGCCTCGACCTGGGTGCGGTGCTCGGCCGGTACACCGTCCGGGGCTTCCTCGACGACGATCTGCTGCCCGCTCTGCTGCGCCTGCTCGCGGACGTGCCCGAACCAGCGGGCGTTGTCCGTGTAGAGGGTGCCGTCGACCCACCGCGGCGCGGTGTGGACGAAGCCCCGGTCTGCCATGACGGGGCGCGCACTGACGGGGCCCGAGCGGGCTTCCGCGGCCGTGATCCTCTTCCAAGGGATCTTGCGGTCGTCAGGCGTGGCGTCCTCCCACTGGGAGCGGTCGACGTCGGCGGTGGTCATAGGGCGGATCCTCCTTGGCGGTAGTGGTCGAGAGCTCCTCGGTCGACGAGCCACAGACGCTCACCGACCCGCCGGGCAGTCAGGCGCCCGTCTTCGATCAGGGACCGAATCCAGCGCGGCGAACACTCCATGAGCGCCACCGCCTCGGTCACGGTCACCTCGACCGTGCCAGAGTCCGCCGTGGGGCTTCCGGTAGCGGCGGGCCGTGCAGGCTCCGTGGTCGCGTGCTCGGCGCCGGCTTGGAGTGCGACAAGGAGGCGCCGCGCTTCTACGGAGAGCTCGCCGCCATCTGTACGCACCCGTGAGTCAAGGTGACCCGAGAGGATGCGGACGACCTCACTCGCGAGCGCGGGTGGCACGATCACCGATCCATCGGGCCGGGAACTGCCCGGTCGCGCCCGATCCGAGCCATCGGACCGACGGATTCGGTATCCGCTACCGGCATCATCGACGCAGGTCGCGAGGGGAACGCTCTGGGAACGGTCGTGGACGTTCATGCGCCGCCCTCCCGAACTGCCTCCTTGGCAAGCGCCACGACAGTACGGCCGAGCATCGACGTCTCTGAGCCCTCGACCACGCGAGCGAGCAGCCGTATCTCGTGGGTCAACGTCAGTCGGGGCGGTCCTGGCGACCGCTCGGCATTGCCCTGATCACCGTCGGCGGGGAAGCCGAAGAGCTCGGCGAGCGCGTCCATGACGGTGAGCACAGGCAGAGCGGCGGTGGTGCCGTCTTCGAGGGTGAGCTGCCACATGCCCTCGCGAGACGCGTCTTCGAGGCGGGCGAGGCGGTCAGCGAGCTTGTTCTTCCTGCGGGCCATCAGCGCGCGTCACCCCCGGCTGCTTCGAGGGCAGCGAGGCACTGTTCGAGGTCGAGGGACTCGCGCAGGGCGAGTACGGCGTCGAGCAGCACACGGGCGGCCTGCACGCGGGCCTGGCCCTTCTCGTTGTCGAGTGCGTCGACGAGGGTGGCCACAGCTTGGTCGAAGCGGCGGCGAGCTGCCCGACGGCTCCCAGATCGTTCCCAGCCAACGGCTTGAGCTCGGCTCCCCTGATGGCACAACAAGCCCCGGAAACACCAAAGCCGCAGGTGAAAACGTTTCTTCACCTACGGCTTACGGTGGGGCGGGTGGGACTCGAACCCACGGCCGACGGATTATGAGTCCGCTGCTCTAACCGGCTGAGCTACCGCCCCCAACGGCGCGTCGCGCACATTTGTGCGCGCCGTCTGCCGCAGCATAGCCGCTCATACGATCTCCTGCTTCGGATGGTCGGCAAGACCACGATCATGAGGACCGTGCTGCCGCCCGCGCGGTTCCGCGCCGGGACGACAAAGCGAAAGAGGGCCCCCCGAGGAGCCCTCTTCCTTCCGTGCTCCCCCGGCTGGACTCGAACCAGCAACCCTCCGGTTAACAGCCGAATGCTCTGCCAATTGAGCTACAGGGGATCGCGCTCCCCCGACTGGACTCGAACCAGTAACCTGCCGGTTAACAGCCGGCTGCTCTGCCAATTGAGCTACAGGGGATTGCCGCGTGTGCACCGAACGTACCCACCCCGGGCGTTCCCGGGCGGCGCTCGCTCGCTGCGACACATACATTAGCGCAAGCAGGGGGGTGCTCCGCCAATCGGTTCCCCCCGGTGACCACGCGGTGAGCTCCGGGCAGACGCCGGGGTGATCACGGGGTGATCTCGGGGCCCCGCGGGTAGGCGAGCACCACAAGCTCACGGTCCGTATCGAATCGGCGTCGGCGACGACGCCTGCGAAGGGTGGCAGCCATGCGCTACCGGCTCACGTTCATGGCCGGACTCGGTGTGGGATACGTGCTCGGCGCGCGGGCCGGGCAGGAGCGCTACGAGCAGATGAAGAAGTCGGCGCGGGAGTTCGCGCGGAACCCCGCCGTGCGGAACGCGGCGGAGTCCGCCGCGCAGACGAGCCGCGAGGTGGCGGGCAAGGCCCTGCACGCGGTGAGCGACAAGGTCGGCGACCGGATGCCCGACGCGGTGGCCGAGCGGGTGCGGTCGCTCCGGGAACGCAGCCACGGCGGCGAGGACGACTGGGGCACGAGCAATACGTAGCCCGCCTCCCGCGCCGGTCCCGCCCCGGTCGCGGCAGAGCCCCGTGCCCTCCGGCGCGGGGCTCTGCCGCGGGGAAGGGATGGCGCCGCCGACGGTCACGGCAGGCGCCGCCCGTCCCCGTTGCGTGGCCCTCGGCCGTGCGAGTGGCGCGAGTGCGGCAGAATCTGAGGGCATGGGGATAGTCGCCGGGCTGGACAGTTCGTCCGCATTCACTCGCATCGTCGTCTGCGACACGGACACGGGCGCCGTACTGCGCCAGGGTTACGCACCGCATCCCGTCGAGGCCAAGGCCACCGACGTCGATCCGCAGGCGTGGCTGCTCTCGCTGGGCGAGGCCGCGGCCGGGGGGCTGCTCGAAGGCGTGCAGGCCATCGGTGTGTCCGCGCAGCAGCACGGGCTGATAGCGCTGGATTCGTCCGGGGCGCCGGTACGGCCCGCCATGGTGGGGAACGACAAGCGGGCCCAGGCCGCGGCGGCCGATCTGGTCGAGGGGTTCGGCGGACGGCAGGCGTGGGCCGAGGCCGTCGGCTGCGTACCCCAGTCGGGGCTGCCCGTCTCGAAACTGCGCTGGCTGGCACGGACCGAGCCGGACGCCGCCCGGCGCACCACGCTGGTGCTCCAGCCCCACGACTGGCTGGTGTGGCAGCTGCTCGGCAGGCCGGCGCGGAGGACGACGGACCGCGGTGCGGCGTCCGCGACCGGGTACTGGTCCGCGGGCACCGGCTCCTACCGCCCCGATCTCGTCGAGCTCGCGCTCGGGCATCAGGCGGCGCTGCCCGAGGTGCTGGGCCCGTCCGACGCCGCCGGGACGACTCCTGAGGGGCTGCTGATCTCGGCCGGCACCGGCGAGACCATGGCGGCCGCGTTCGGACTGGGGCTCGGCACCGGCGACGCGGTGGTGTCCCTCGGCGCCACCGGTTCCGTGATGGCGATCCACCACGAGGCGCTCGCCGACCCGTCCGGGATGATCACTTCGTTCGCCGACGCGACCGGCATGCATCTTCCGGTGGTGCATACGCTCAATGCCGTGCGCGCGCTGCGCGGCACCGCCGAGATGCTCGGCGTCGAGGATCTCGGCGAGCTGTCGGCGCTGGCCGTGAAGTCCACCCCGGGCGCCTCCGGCCTGGTACTGCTCCCGTATCTGGAGGGCGAGCGCACCCCGCACCTGCCGCACACCGCGGGCACCCTGACCGGGCTGCGGCGCGAGTCGATGAAGCCCGAGCATCTGGCGCGTGCCGCGTTCGAGGGCATGCTCTGCTCGCTGGCCGACGCGCTCGACGTACTGCGCGGACGCGGAGTCGTGGTGCGCAGGGTGTTCCTGCTGGGGCAGGCGGCGGAGCTGCCGGCGGTCCAGGCGGCCGCCCCCGCGATCTTCGCCGCGCAGGTCGTCGTGCCTCAGCCCGCCGACTACGCGGCGCTGGGCGCGGCACGGCAGGCGGCGTGGGCGCTCGGTACGGCACAGGGGACGCTCGCCCCGCACACCCCTCCCTCCTGGCAGGGCGCGGCCGCACAGGTCTTCGAGGCGGGGGACGAGCTCGCAGTCGGCCAGGCGGTGCGCCAGCAGTACGCCGCGACGCGCGAGCAGATCCACCCGGGAGCGTTCAACCCCTGACCGGTGGCGCGGCCCTCGGACCGCCGGAGGCCCGGACCGCGCCGGTGCCGGAGCGCCAGGGCCGGCGGCCGCCGATCGACATCGCCCGGGGCGTTGATCGGCCCGTACGCGGCCGGTCCGGTGGTCGCGGGCCCCGTCGGCCCGGTCCGCCGCGGCGGACGCCGAGCTCGTCGCCGCCACGGCGGACCGGGCTGACGGCGTGCTCCGCGTGGCAGGACCCGCCGCGCCCCCACCGGCGGTGCCGCACGGGGCCGGGCAGGTCCTGCGGGACGGCTCGCCGTCACCGGGCGGCCAGGTGGCGGGCCGGTCCGAGTGGGGCGTCCGATCGGGCGGAGCGCGTCCGGACGCCGGCGCGGGCCGTCGTCCACGGGCGCCTTCTTGACCGGGCCTTGGACAAAACCCTTGGGCACCCGGTGGTCCGGTGCCGGAGTATGGGGGCGACTCCACGAATGCCGCCGAACCGAGAGACAGCCGCGCGTGCTCATACGACTCCTCCGGACGTTCCTGCGTCCCCACCGACAGGCGATCGGCCTGCTGGTGGCGCTGCAACTGCTGCAGACCGGCGCCACCCTCTATCTGCCCACACTGAACGCGGACATCATCGACAACGGTGTCGTCCGGGGCGACACCGGGTACATCCTGACGTTCGGCGCGCTGATGATCGCCGTCAGCGTCGTCCAGGTCGTGTGCAACGTCGGGGCCGTGTACTACGGCGCGCGGACAGCGGCCGCGCTCGGACGGGACGTGCGGGCCGCCGTGTTCGACCGGGTCCAGTCGTTCTCGGCGCGCGAGGTGGGTCACTTCGGCGCCCCGTCGCTGATCACCCGTACGACCAACGACGTCCAGCAGGTCCAGATGCTGGTGCTGCTGGCGTTCACGCTGATGGTGTCCGCGCCGATCATGTGCGTCGGTGGCATCGTGCTGGCCCTCTCCCTCGACGTTCCGCTGTCGGCGGTGCTGCTCGCGGTCGTCCCGGTCCTCGGCATCTCGGTTTCGCTGATCGTCAGGAGGATGCGGCCGCTGTTCCGGACCATGCAGGAGCGGCTCGACACCGTGAACCGCGTGCTGCGGGAACAGATCTCCGGCAACCGCGTGATCAGGGCGTTCGTGAAGGACGGCTACGAGGAGGAGCGTTTCCGCGGGTCGAACACGGAGCTGACGGACGTCTCGATGGCGACCGGCCGCCTGTTGGCGCTGATGTTCCCGATCGTGATGACCGTCGTGAACGTGTCGAGCGTCGCCGTCGTCTGGTTCGGCGCCCACCGCATCGACAGCGGCGGGATGCAGATCGGCGCTCTCACCGCCTTCCTCGCTTATCTGATGCAGATCGTCATGGCCGTGATGATGGCCACCTTCATGTTCATGATGGTGCCCCGCGCCGAGGTCTGCGCCGAGCGCATCGAGGAGGTCCTGGCGACCGGGTCGAGCGTCGTGCCGCCGCTCGCGCCCGTGCGCCGGACGGCGCGCCACGGCCATCTCGAGGTCCGCGGCGCCGGCTTCCGCTACCCGGGCGCGGAGGAACCCGTGCTGCGCGGGGTGGACCTGGTGGCCCGGCCCGGTGAGACGACCGCGATCATCGGCTCGACGGGCAGCGGCAAGTCGACCCTGCTGGGGCTGGTTCCGCGGCTGTTCGACGTCACCGACGGCGAGGTCCTCGTCGGCGGGGTGGACGTGCGGGAGCTGGACCCGGCGCTGATGGCTCGGACCGTCGGGCTCGTACCGCAGAAGCCGTACCTCTTCTCCGGGACGGTGGCCACGAACCTCCGCTACGGGAATCCCGGGGCGACCGACGAGGAGCTGTGGCAGGCGCTGGAGGTCGCGCAGGCCGCCGACTTCGTGCGCGGGCTCGACGGCGGGCTCGACGCCCCCGTCGCCCAGGGCGGCACGAACGTGTCGGGCGGTCAGCGGCAGCGCCTCGCGATCGCTCGGACGCTGGTGCAGCGGCCGGAGATCTATCTGTTCGACGACTCCTTCTCCGCGCTGGACTACGCGACCGACGCGGCGCTGCGCGCCGCGCTGGCGCTGGAGACGGCCGAGTCGACGGTGTTGATCGTCGCACAGCGGGTGTCGACCATCCGCGACGCCGACCGGATCGTGGTCCTCGACGAGGGCCGGGTCGTCGGCACGGGCCGCCACCACGAGCTGATGGCGGGGAACGAGACGTACCGGGAGATCGTCCTCTCCCAGCTGACCGAGGCGGAGGCTTCCTGATGGCCGGTCCTGGCGGACGCATGACGATGGGCCAGTCCGGCGAGCGGTCCATGGACTTCAAGGGCTCGGGGCAGCGGTTGCTGCGGCAGCTGCTGCCGGAGCGGCGGGCCCTGTGGGTGATGATCACGGCCGGTGTGCTGAGCGTGGGGCTGTCGGTGGTCGGGCCGTGGATTCTCGGCAAGGCGACCGATCTCGTCTTCGCCGGCGTCGTGGGCCGGGAGTTGCCGGCCGGACTGTCCCGGGACCAGGCCGTCGAGTCGCTGCGCGAGCGCGGTGACGGCGGCTTGGCGGACATGCTGTCGGGGGTGGACTTCACGCCCGGCCGGGGCATCGACTTCACGGCCGTCGGCGAGGTGCTGCTCGTGGCGCTCGCCGTGTTCGCGGTCGCGGGGCTGCTGATGCTGGTGTCGACGCGGGCGTCGATCCGGGTCATCAACCGGACCGTGTACCGGATGCGCGAGGACGTGCAGGCGAAACTGGCGCGGCTGCCGCTGTCGTACTTCGACAGGGCCAAGCGCGGTGAGGTGCTGAGCCGGGCGACGAACGACATCGACAACATCTCGCAGACGATGCAGCAGTCGATGGGCCAGCTCATCAACTCCCTGCTGACGATCGTCGGCGTGCTGGTGATGATGTTCTGGATCTCGCCGCTGCTGGCCCTGGTCGCGCTGGTGACCGTGCCGCTCTCGGTGGTAGTGGCCGCGAAGGTCGGCAAGCGTTCGCAGCCGCAGTTCGTCCGGCAGTGGCAGTCCACGGGCCGGCTCAACGCGCACGTCGAGGAGATGTACACGGGCCACACACTGGTGAAGGTCTTCGGGCGCCAGGGGGAATCGGCCGAGGACTTCGCCGAGCACAACGAGGCGCTGTACGAGGCCGGGTTCCGGGCACAGTTCAACAGCGGGATCATGCAGCCGCTGATGTTCTTCGTCTCCAACCTGAACTACGTGCTGGTGGCGGTAGTCGGCGGGCTGCGGGTCGCGTCCGGCACCCTGTCGATCGGCGACGTCCAGGCGTTCATCCAGTACTCGCGCCAGTTCTCGATGCCGCTGACACAGGTGGCGTCGATGGCCAACCTGGTGCAGTCCGGGGTGGCCTCGGCCGAGCGCGTCTTCGAGCTGCTGGACGCCGAGGAGCAGGCTCCCGACCCGATCCGCGGGGCTCGTCCCGGGGAACGGCGGGGCGCGGTCGCGCTGGAGAAGGTGTCCTTCCGCTACGACCCGCAGAAGCCGCTCATCGAGGATCTGTCGCTGACGGTGGAGCCCGGTCAGACGGTCGCGATCGTCGGCCCCACAGGGGCGGGCAAGACCACGCTGGTCAATCTGCTGATGCGCTTCTACGAGGTGACGGGCGGCCGGATCACCCTGGACGGCGTCGACGCGGCCACGATGTCCCGGGACGACCTGCGGGCCGGGATCGGGATGGTGCTGCAGGACACCTGGCTGTTCGGCGGCACGATCGCGGAGAACATCGCCTATGGCACGGCACGCGAGGTCACCCGGGAGGAGATCGAGGAGGCGGCGCGGGCGGCCCACGCCGACCGCTTCGTCCGCACCCTTCCCGACGGCTACGACACCGTCATCGACGACGAGGGTTCCGGCGTGAGCGCCGGGGAGATGCAGCTGATCACCATCGCCCGGGCGTTCCTGTCCGACCCGGTGATCCTGGTGCTGGACGAGGCCACGAGCTCGGTGGACACCCGCACCGAGGTGCTGATCCAGAAGGCGATGTCCCGGCTCGCCGACGGGCGTACGTCCTTCGTGATCGCGCACCGGCTGTCCACCGTCAGGGACGCGGACGTGATCCTGGTGATGGAGAACGGGTCCATCGTCGAACAGGGCACGCACGACGAGCTGCTGACGGCGGGCGGCGCTTACGCTCGGCTGTACGCGGCGCAGTTCGCGCAGGCCGTCGCCGAGGTCGACTGAGGCACGACGGCCGGCGGGGCCCACGGGGTACGCGGAGTCGCGGAGTCGCGGAGTACGCGGAGTACGCGGGAACGACGGGGAAGGACGCGAATGGCGGGGATCGACGGGGAACGGGGAGACCGGACGGGGAAGAAGTAAGGCACGGGGGTGGCGCTCGGGATCTCGCTGGGCATGGCCATCGGGGTCGCGATCGGGTTCGCCTTCGACAACCTGGGGCTGGGCATCGGGCTGGGCATGGGCCTCGGCGTCGCCGTCGGCGCGGGCATCGACGCGCGCAGGGCGCGGTCCGCCGAGGGGCCCTCCGACGGCGACGCTCAGTCCAGATAGCCGCGCAGCTGGTCGGCGTAGGCGTGGTCGCGCAGCTTGCCGAGCGTCTTGGACTCGATCTGGCGGATGCGTTCCCGGGTGACGCCGAAGATCCGGCCGATCTCCTCCAGGGTGCGGGGCCGGCCGTCATCCAGTCCGTAGCGCAGCTGGACGACCTTGCGCTCACGCTCGCCGAGCGTGGAGAGAACGGCTTCGAGGTGCTCCCGGAGCAGCAGGAACGCGGCCGACTCCACGGGAGACGCGGCGTCGCCGTCCTCGATGAGGTCGCCGAGGGAGACGTCGTCCTCCTCGCCGACGGGCGCGTGCAGCGACACCGGTTCCTGGGCGAGCCGCAGCACCTCGCCGACGCGTTCGGGCGTGAGGTCGAGCTGGGCGGCGACCTCCTCGGAGGTGGGCTCGTAGCCGCGTTCCTGGAGCATGCGGCGCTGGACCCGTACGACGCGGTTGATCAGTTCCACGACGTGCACGGGCACGCGGATGGTCCGTGCCTGGTCGGCGAGGGCCCGTGACATGGCCTGGCGGATCCACCACGTCGCGTACGTGGAGAACTTGTAGCCGCGCGCGTAGTCGAACTTCTCCACCGCGCGGATCAGTCCGAGGTTGCCCTCCTGGACGAGGTCGAGCATCGTCAGACCACGGCCCACGTACCGCTTGGCCACGGAGACCACGAGCCGCAGATTGGCCTCGATCAGCCGGCGCTTGGCCATCCGGCCCATGACGACGAGCCTGTCGAGGTCGAGGGCGAGCTGGGAGTCCAGGTCGGGGGTGCGCCTGAGCTTCTCCTCGGCGAAGAGGCCCGCCTCGACCCGGCGGGCGAGTTCCACCTCCTCGGCGGCGCTGAGCAGGGGGATGCGCCCGATCTCCCGGAGGTACTGCCGGAACAGGTCGGACGAGGGGCCGGCCGCGGCGGTGCCCGTGCGGGCCTCGGGCCCGGGCGGCCCGGGCGGCTCATGAGTCCCGGTGGTGTCGAGCGACGCGGGAGGCTCGGGCGGTTCCGCCGGCCCCGGGCCGTCCTCGACCGCCACGACGTCCGGCACCGGCGGGGGATCGTTCTCGGGGTGGTGCGCTGCCCGGCTCTGCGGCGGGACCGCCGCGACCGGATCGGCTTCGGTCAGGGTCCGGGTCTGCACGGGAGCGACCTCCAGGCTGGGTGCTGCCGGTTGGGGGGCAGGCGGCAGCGGGACGGGGACGGCGGCCGGGCCGCTGTCCGTCCCGTACACGATGAGCGGATCCGCGGGGTTGAATGGCCCATCTGTCGTGGACCGGCCGCGCTCCGGGGACTCAGGCACCGCACCCCAGTGTGGGGTACGACACATCACCGCCACGAGGGGCGTGCGGTGACTTTTTGCGTCCGGTCCGTGACCGCGCGGTTACCGGTGAGCGGGACGGTGCGAGGGAGGGGCTGCGCGGGCGGCCCGGCGGCGGAGGGGTGCCGCGGAGGCCGCGCGGACCCGCACGGGCCTTCGTCCCCGCGCCCCGGGGGCCGGTCCGGCCTGCGGCGCCCTGGCTACAGCGCGTCCGCGCCGCGGTTGCGGAGCGACTGCCCGTACTGCTGGAGCACCCACAGCTCGTTCTGCACGGCGGCGGCCTGTCCGGGGTCGGCGTGGGCGCCGAGGCGCGCCAGGGTGCCCTGGACGTCGCGGATGCGGCGGTCGACGGCCCGCAGCCGGACCTGGACGAGCTGGACGCCCGCGTAGTTCTCGTCGACGGTCCTGGAGTGGACGGCCTCGACCGCGAGTTCGGTGACCATCGCGCGGACGGAGTCGTCGGGCGCGGCCTCCCGGACGCGGGCCAGGTAGGCGGGCGGATCGGGGACGCCGAACTCGGCGCCGCCCGCGTCGGCGATCGCCTGGCGCACGGCGGCGTACGGCGGGGCCGTGAACTCGTCGGCACCGTAGGCGTCGAAGGCCGGCGAGACCAGCTCCGGGTGCTGGAGCGCGAGCTTCAGCAGCTCGCGCTCGGTGCGGTGGGCCGGGCTGCGCAGATTGAGCGCGGGGCCGCTGGGCCGTGGCGAGGGGCGCGCGGTGTCGTACGCCTGCGTGTGGCGCGCCGGGGCCGGGCCCGGGCCCCCGCCGCTCCCCCGCTCCCGCGCCCATCGGGCGAGCTGGGCGACCCGGCGGACCACGAACTGGGTGTCGAGGATGCCGAGCAGGCCGGCGAGCTGGACGGCCACCTCGTGCTGGGAGGCGCTGTTCTTGATTCGCGCGACGATGGGTGCCGCCTCGTCGAGGGCGGCGGCACGGCCGACCGGGGTCTCCAGGTCGTAGGTCTTCACGATCTGCCGGATCGCGAACTCGAACAGCTGGTTGCGCGGCTCGGCCAGCTCCCGCACGGCCTCGTCACCCTTGGCGAGGCGCAGGTCGCACGGGTCCATGCCGTCCGGGGCGACGGCGATGAAGGTCTCGGCGGCGAACTTCTGGTCGTCCTCGAAGGCCCGGAGCGCGGCCTTCTGGCCCGCCGCGTCACCGTCGAAGGTGAAGATCACCTTGGCGCTGCCGTTGTCCATCAGCAGCCGGCGGAGGATCTTGATGTGGTCGCCGCCGAAGGCGGTGCCGCAGGTCGCGATCGCCGTCGTGACGCCCGCGAGATGGCAGGCCATCACGTCCGTGTACCCCTCGACGACCACGGCGCGGCTGGACTTGGCGATCTCCTTCTTCGCCAGGTCGATGCCGTAGAGCACCTGGGACTTCCGGTAGATCGCGGTCTCCGGGGTGTTCAGGTACTTCGGGCCGTTGTCGTCGTCGCGGAGTTTGCGTGCACCGAAACCTACGACATCACCGGAGATGTCCCGGATCGGCCACATCAGCCGGCCGCGGAAACGGTCGATGGGGCCGCGGCGGCCCTCCTGGGAGAGCCCGGAGAGCAGCAGCTCCTTGTCGGAGAATCCCCTGCCGCGCAGGAAGCGGGTGAGATGGTCCCAGCCGGCCGGGCTGTAGCCCACGCCGAAGTGCTGCGCGGCCGCCTGGTCGAAGCCGCGCTCCGCGAGGAACTTGCGGCCGATCTCGGCCTCCGCGCCGTCGAGCTGCTCCACGTAGAACTGGGCCGCGATCCGGTGGGCCTCCACCAGCCGGATGCGCTCACCGCGCTGGTGGGCCGGGTTGTACCCGCCCTCCTCGTAGCGCAGGGTGATGCCGGCCTGGGCGGCGAGGCGCTCGACCGCCTCGGAGAACGACAGATGGTCCACCTTCATCACGAAGGTGATGGTGTCCCCGCCCTCCTGGCAGCCGAAGCAGTGGAAGAGGCCCTTGCTCGGACTGACCTGGAAGGAGGGGGACTTCTCGTCGTGGAACGGGCACAGGCCCTTGAGGTTGCCACCGCCCGCGTTGCGCAGCTGGAGGTACTCGGACACCACGGAGTCGATGGGGACCGCGTCCCGCACCGCCTTCACGTCGTCGTCATTGATCCTTCCCGCCACGCGTAAATCTTAAGGGGCGGGTGCGACAGCGCTGAGCGGAGTGCCCGGGTCGGCGAGGGCGTCCGTGTCCACGGCGCGGCCGGAGCGGATCAGGCCCTGGACGCCCTCGGTGACGTCCCACACGTTCACGTTCATCCCGGCGAGGACCTTCCGGTCCTTCAGCCAGAAGGCGACGAACTCGCGCTTCCCGGCGTCGCCGCGCAGCACGACCTGGTCGTACGTGCCGGGCGGGGCCCAGCCGGAGTACTCCATGCCGAGGTCGTACTGGTCGGAGAAGAAGTACGGGATCCGGTCGTAGGAGACCTCGCGGCCGAGCATGGCGCGGGCGGCGGCGGGGCCGCCGTTCAGCGCGTTGGCCCAGTGCTCCACGCGCAGCCGGAGGCCGAGCAGCGGATGGTGCACGGCCGCGATGTCGCCCGCGGCGTAGATGTCCGGGTCGGAGGTGCGCAGGGACGCGTCCACGGCGACGCCGCCGCCGTGCGCCCGGTCGACGAGCGCCAGCCCGGCGGCCTCGGCGAGGCCGGTGCGCGGGGCGGCTCCGATCGCCGCGAGCACACTGTGGGCGGGGTGCTCGTCGCCGTCCTCGGTACGGGCGGCGAGCACCATGCCGTCCTGCCCGACGATCTCGGTGAGCCGGCTGCCGAAGTGGAAGCGGACGCCGCGCTCACGGTGCAGATCGGCGAAGAGCTGCCCCAGCTCCGGGCCGATGACCTGGTGCAGCGGCGTGGGCTCGGGCTCGACGACGGTGACCTCGGCACCGTAGCCGCGGGCGGCGGCCGCGGCCTCCAGGCCGATCCAGCCCGCCCCTGCGATCACCAGGTGGCCGTTGTCACGGCCGAGAGCGGCCAGAACCTGGCGGAGCCGGTCGGCGTGGGCCAGCCTGC
The DNA here is from genome assembly GCF_040656535.1 of Streptomyces sp. NPDC049887. Classification (NCBI taxonomy): domain Bacteria; kingdom Bacillati; phylum Actinomycetota; class Actinomycetes; order Kitasatosporales; family Streptomycetaceae; genus Streptomyces; species Streptomyces sp. NPDC049887. Next base: position 55,144 of record NZ_JBFAMM010000030.1, read on the forward strand.
GCAGATGGTGGACGCCGGCCAGATCCGTGCCCGGCACCTCGAGGCGGCGGGGCTCGGAGCCGGTGGCCAGGAGCAGCTTGTCGTAGTGGACCGTCGTGCCGTCGCCGAGGAGCACGGAGCGGCCCTCCCGGTCGACGGCGGTGACGGACTGGCCGAGATGCAGCTCGACGTCGTGCCGGGCGTACCAGGCGGGCTCGTGGACGAAGACGGCCTCGCGCTCCTCCTTCCCGGTGAGGTAGCCCTTGGAGAGGGGCGGTCGCTCGTAGGGGTGGTCGCGTTCGTCACCGATGATGATCACTCGGCCGGTGAAGCCCTCGGCACGGAGGGTCTCAGCCGCCTTGGCCCCGGCGAGCCCCCCGCCCACGATGACGAAAGTCCGATGTGCGTCGACCACTTGTTGCCTCCCTGTTCACGGCCGGGGTTCCCGGAGGTGTCCTCCGGGACGACACAGCACGCTACGCCGCCTTCCTGCGAGCGTCCCGCACAGAGCGTGATGGCGGAAGAGGGGGCGCTCCGGTGGGCGAACCGGAACGGCTGGTTGCGGACCCCGTGACCGCCGGGTCGGGCGGGCGTGCGGCGGGCCGGGACGGCGCGGGGCGGCCGCACGGGACCGGGCGGGCGTGCGGCGGACCGACGGCGGGATCACGCCGGAAGGCCGCCGCGGATCACCCGGTGTGCGGCAGGACATGCGGACGGGCACGCGGCTTGACGGCTCACGCCGAACGGACGCCGCGGGTCACCGGGCGTGCGGGCGCAGACGGTGGTGCAGTGCACGGGCGGTGGCATCGGTGAGGGAGGCGATCTGGTCGACGATCACCCGCTTGCGGGCACGGTCGTCCGGAGCGCCGTCGAACATCGCGCGGAACTGCGGGTCCAGGCCCTCGGGGGCCCGGGCGGCCAGAGCCTCGGCCAGTTCGGCGACGACGACGCGCTGGTCCGCGCGCAGGGCCTCCTGTTCCGCGCGCTGCATCACATAGCGGTCGGCGACCGCCTTGAGGACCGCGCACTCCAGGCGGGCCTCCTCCGGGACGACCAGCTCGGCCTCGTACCGGGTGAGCCTGCCGGTGCCGTACGCGTGACGGGTGGCGCCCTCGGCGGCCAGGCAGAACCGGCCGATGAGCTGGCTGGTGGCGTCCTTGAGCCGGGCCTGGGCGACGGCCGAGCCGTCGTAGCCGTGCGGCCACCACTCCTGGTCGACGAGGCGGTCGAGTGCTTCCGCGAGGGCTTGCGGATCGGTCTCCTCGGGGACGTAGCGGCCGACGGCGACCGCCCAGATCTCCGCGCGCTCGGTCTCGGACAGCAGCACGTTCGGGTCGATGTGGCCGGCGTGCAGCCCGTCCTCGAAGTCGTGCACGGAGTAGGCCACGTCGTCGGACCAGTCCATGACCTGGGCCTCGAAGCATGTGCGGTACACCGGGGCGCCCTCGCGCACCCAGGCGAAGACCGGCAGGTCGTCCTCGTACACGCCGAACTTCGGCGAGCCGGGGTCGGTGGGGTGACCGCCCCGGGACCAGGGGTACTTGGTGGCCGCGTCGAGCGCGGCCCGGGTGAGGTTCAGCCCGACGCTGATCAGCTCGCCGCCCGACTCGGGGGCGGCGGAGGTGACCGCGCCGGAGCGGACGAACCGTTTCGGCTCGATTCTGGTGAGCAGCCGCAGCGACTGGGCGTTGCCCTCGAAGCCGCCGCAGTCCTCGGCGACCTCGTTGAGGGCCTGCTCGCCGTTGTGCCCGAAGGGCGGGTGTCCCAGGTCGTGGGCGAGGCAGGCGGCCTCGACCAGGTCCGGGTCGCAGCCGAGGGCCGCGCCCAGCTCCCGGCCGACCTGGGCGCACTCCAGGGAGTGGGTGAGGCGGGTGCGGGGGCTGGGGTCCCAGGCCGCGCTGCGCGAGCCGGGTGTGACCACCTGGGTCTTGCCCGCGAGCCGGCGCAGCGCCGCGGAGTGCAGCACCCGCGCGCGGTCACGCTGGAAGGCCGTGCGGCCCGGGCGCTTGTCGGGCTCGGGGGCCCAGCGCGCGGTGGCCGCGTCGTCGTACTCGCAGGGGTCGCAGGGATGTGCGCGGTGATCGGTGCGGTCGCCCGTGGTGCCTTCCATGCCCACGACGGTATCGGCAGTCGCCCGGCCCGAGTCCGCAGGCGGTGCCGTCCGCCCGGAGGGCGGGACGCGCGGAGGGCGGGTGTGCGGAGGGCGGGTGTGCGGAGGGCGGGACGCGCGGAGGGCGGGTGTGCCGCCGCACCCCGGGGAGCCGGCCTCGCCGGGCCTGCCCGGACGTCGCCGAGCCGACCCCGAGCCCGACGACGCGGCGGGTGCGCGCCGGGTGAAGCAGGTCGGCGGGCCCGCGCAAGCCGAGGGGCTCCCGGGCCCCGGGACTCCACGGCCGCCCGGACTCCCCGGGCCACCTCACGGACGCCTCGGACTCCGCGGGCGCGGCAACGGCGTGGCTCAGACGGTGACCAGCCGGCGCGGGTCGGTCGGCGCATACAGGGCCGTGCGGGCCTCGTCGTAACGCTGCAGCACGAGCCGGGCGAGCGCGGGGTGGGCACCCAGCGGCGCGGCCGCGATCCACGGCGCCGCACTGCGGGAGGCGGTGGCGAACCGGCCGGGCGCGGTGAAGTACGAGGCCACGGCCACCTGGTGCCTGCCACGGGCGGTCAGGGCGCGCAGCGCCTCGGGCACGGTGGGCGAGACGGCGGAGGCGTAGGCGGGGAGGACGGGAACCCCGCCGAGGCGCTCGGCGAGCATCGCCGCGGTGCTACGGGCGTCGGCGGCCGACGCGGGGTCGCGTGATCCGGCGGCGGCGAGGACCACTCCGGCGCCGCGGCCGCCGTCCTCCGGACCGCACCAGCCGGCCTCCACGAGCCGGTCGTGGAGCGCTTCGACGAGCAGGGGGTGCGGACCGAGCGGCGGGGCGACCCGGGCCCGGAGCCCGGGCACGGCGGCGACGGCGGCGGGGATGTCGTGCTTGACGTGGAAGCCGCGGCCGAGCAGCAGCGGTACGAGCACCGCATCACGGCCGCCCAGACCGGCGAGGGTGTCCGGCAGCAGCGGTTCGTCCAGCTCGATGTGCCCGAGCCGCACGTCGGCGGCGGGGCGCAGCTCACGCACCCGGTCGAGCAGCCGGGTGACGGTCCGCAGGGCACGGGGGTCCCGGCTGCCGTGGGCGACGGCGACGAGTACGGGGGCGGCGCCGGCGGCCCCGTTCACCGCCGGGGCGGTGCACGGGTCGCCCGCGACGGCGGACGAGAGGCTGGGAGAACTCATGGGCCTGCGCACTCCGTTGAGCTGGACATGACTGAGCTGTGCCCCCAACTGCGCGGTGATGCGGGTGAGCAGCTGAGCGGTGCTGTCGAGGGGCAGCGGGTTCGGGGTCAGTGACTCGCGAGGGTGTGCCGACTCCGTCATGACCCGATACTGACCGGCGCAGGTTGCCACGTCGTTGCGCCGCGATGACGGGTGTTTACCGCGGGCTCACGGCGCCGCGGACGGCGATGTCAGCAATGCCCAGGGGCCGAGGACTGCACTGGACCCGGGACCGACGCGAGGGGCCCCGGGAACGGCACCGGAGTCAAGGCCGATGCCAGGGCCGGCACCGGCACCGGCACCGGAACCGGAACCGGACCGACGCCACGCGCGCCGGCACCGGCACTGGCACCGGACCGACGCAACGCGCGCCGGGAACGGCACCGGAGACAAGGCAGACATCACGGGCGCGGGGAACGATGCCGGTCACAGGGCGACATCAGCGGCGCCGGGACCGGCACCGCTCCGGTGGCGTCAGCTTGCGAGCCAGACGCGCAGTTCGGGGCCGGGCACACAGCCCTGCCCGGCCGCCGCCTCCAGGTCCTCCCCGTGCTCGTAGCCGACGACGGGCATACCCGGCCAGAGGCGGGCGACGGTGGCGAGACACCCGGACCAGGCACGGTCCAGATCACCGTCCGCGGCGAAGACGTTCGAGAGGCCGACGACCGCCTCACTGCGGCTGACCACCGCTCCGGCGACCGTGCGGCTGCCACGGTCGGCGGTGCCGGCGAGGACGGTGACGCTACGGTCCGAGAGAAGCCCCGGACGGAAGAGTCCGGTCAGGGCCGTGTCGCCCCCGGACCACGCGGCCTCCCAGCGGTCGAGGTCCGGGGCGGACCGTACGGGGCGCCAGACGACGTCGTCGGGTGCGACCGGTGCGGCGAGCACGGCGGGACGGTGGATCCAGCGCGCCTGGATCGCCACGTCGAAACCGTCGGCCGAGAGGTCCAGCCGCCCGAAGCTGTCCTTGACCGAACAGCCCGTCCCCGTGAGGTCGATCGCTCCCAGCACATCGCGCTTCGTGGCGTCCGGGGCGAGGGTGACGGCGTCCGGGTAGAACGGCGGGGTGCGCCGCTCGCTCGTCCAGGCCCGGTCACCGAACACCCCGGGTATCCCGTGCGCACGGCACATCGCGTGGCACCACTCGGCATTGTTCCGGGCGGAGACAGTGATCATGGCTCGATCATGCCGCAATCTGTGGTGCACCGGCACCATGTCCCTTGGCGGAGGGAGCAGTTCGGCCTCGGTTTACGGCATCTGCAGGCGGCCTGCGCCCTTCCGATTGACGAGCCGGGGAGTTCTCCCGCTCACATCGCGCGGACGGAGCGAACCTTTGCGCTCCGCCGAACGTCGGAGGAGGTGAGCCGACGAACCAGGGGGTCATCGATGCGGAAGTTCCCGCCACGCGCGTTCCCGCCGCGCAGACTGCTGCCGCGCGGACTCACGCGGCGCGGATCTCTGCCGGGCAGGCGCCTGGGGCGCGGACCCGTGCCGGAGCGGCCTGCGCGGCGCCGGTCCCTGCCGGGCGGATCGGCGCCGAAGCGGCTGCTGGGCAGGCTCGTGCCCCGGACGCGGCGCGGGCAGCGGCGGACCGTGCAGGCGCTGATGCTCGCGTCGGTGATCGCGCTCGCCCCGGCGACCTGGACGCACGCGGTGGCCGACAGCCGCACCGGCACGGTCGCCGGCGCCCCCGAGCGCGAGGTCGCGCTGGTGTTCGGAGCCGGGCTGTGGAAGGGACGGCCGACCCCGTACCTCGCCCACCGGCTGGACACCGCCGCCGAGCTGTACCGCTCCGGCAAGGTCAAGGTCGTCCTGGTCACCGGCGACAACAGCAGGGCGGAGTACGACGAGCCGGACGCGATGCGCACATACCTCGTCCGGCAGGGTGTGCCGGACGGCCGGATCGTCAGCGACTACGCGGGCTTCGACACCTGGGACTCCTGCGTCCGCGCAAAGAAGATCTTCGGTGTCGACCGGGCCGTGCTGGTGACGCAGGACTTCCACATCAAGCGTGCCATCGCACTGTGCGACTCCGCGGGGATCGAGTCGTACGGCGTCGGCGTCGCCGAGCCCCACGACTCGGTCTGGTACTACGGCGGCGCGCGCGAGCTGTTCGCGGCGGGCAAGGCGGCGCTGGACGTCGCGCTCCGGCCGGACCCCCACTTCCTGGGGCCCGAGGAGACGGGCGTGACCGAGGCCCTGGCCGCGGCCGACACCGTGCCCTGAGCCGCTCACCGCGGCGCGCCCGGCCCGGGGAGGGCCGCGTACCGAGGCCGTAATGCTGCGGGCCCGCCGCCGTAACACGGACGACGCACGCTGGGGCGCATGTCCCACGCATCGGCCCCGGCGCCCGCCCCCGCCCTCGTCCCGACCCACTGCCCCTACTGCTCCCTGCAGTGCGGGATGAACCTGCGCGGGTCCGGGGAGACGGTCGAGGTCGTGGAGCGGGACGACTTCCCGGTCAACCGGGGCGCCCTGTGCGGCAAGGGCCGCACGGCACCCGCGGTGCTCTCCTCCCGGGTCAGGCTGACCGGGCCCCTGGTCCGACGCCCCGCCACAGGCAGGCTCGAGCCGGCCACCTGGGAGGAGGCCCTCCGCGTCACCGCCGACGGGCTGCGGCGCACCCGCACACGGCACGGGGCGGACGCGGTCGGCGTGTTCGGCGGCGGGGGCCTGACCAACGAGAAGGCGTACGCGCTGGGCAAGTTCGCGCGGGTCGTACTCGGCACCTCGCAGATCGACTACAACGGCCGGTTCTGCATGTCCTCGGCCGCGGCCGCCCACAACAAGGCGTTCGGGCTGGACCGGGGACTGCCGTTCCCGCTGGAGGACATCCCGCGCACCGGCTGTGTCGTCCTCGTCGGCTCGAACCTCGCCGAGACCATGCCGCCCGCGCTGCGCTACCTCACGGAGCTGAAGGCCAACGGCGGCCGCCTGATCGTCGTCGACCCGCGGCGTACGAGGACCGCCGAGCAGGCCGATCTGCACCTCGCGCCGCGCCCCGGCACCGACCTCGCACTCGCGCTCGGCCTGCTGCACCTGGTCGTGGCCCAGGGCCGCACCGACGAGGAGTTCATCCGGGAGCGCACGACCGGCTGGGAGGACGCCAGGGCGGCGGCGATGTCGCACTGGCCCGAGCTGGTCGAACGGATCACCGGCGTGGGCGTGCCCCAACTGCGGTCGGCGGTGGCCCTCTTCTGCGACGCGCCCAACGCGATGGTCCTCACCGCCCGCGGGCCGGAACAGCAGTCCAAAGGCACGGACACGGTCGGCGCCTGGATCAACCTCGCCCTCGCCACCGGCAACGCGGGCCGGCCGCTGGCCGGTTACGGCTGCCTCACCGGCCAGGGAAACGGCCAGGGCGGCCGGGAGCACGGCCAGAAGGCGGACCAGCTGCCCGGCTACCGCAAGCTCGACGACCCGGCTGCGCGTGCGCACGTGGCCGGGGTGTGGGGTGTCGACCCCGACTCGCTGCCGGGCCCCGGCCGGAGCGCGTACGAGCTGCTCGACGCTCTCGGCCGGGACGTACGGGCGCTGCTGCTGATGGGGTCCAACCCCGTGGTGTCCGCGCCCCGGGCCGCGCACGTGGAGGAACGGATCCGCTCGCTGGACTTCCTCGCCGTCGCGGACGTCGTGCTGTCGGAGACGGCGGAACTGGCCGACGTGGTCCTTCCGGTGACCCAGTGGGCGGAGGAGACGGGGACGACGACGAACCTGGAGGGCAGGGTGCTGCTGCGCCGCCGTGCGCTGACGCCGCCGCCGGGCGTGCGCAGCGATCTGGAGGTCGTGCACGGGCTCGCCGGGCTGCTGGGCCACGAGAAGGGCTTCCCCACGGACCCGGAGGAGGTCTTCGGGGAGCTGCGGCGCGCCTCCTCCGGCGGTCCCGCGGACTACGCGGGCATCAGCTACCGCAGGCTGGAGGAGGAGCAGGGCGTCTTCTGGCCCTGCCCGGAGGCGGACGGGCCGGTACAGGACACGAACGAGCCGGACGGACCGGCGCAGAACACGGCCGGACCGGTACAGGACACGAACGGGCCGGACGGACCGGTGCAGAACACGGCCGGGCCGGCGCACCGGCCCGCCGGGGACCCGCACCCGGGGACTCCTCGGCTGTTCCTCGACCGGTTCGCGACGCCCGACGGGCGGGCGAGGTTCGTGCCCGTGGTGCACAGGGAGGCCGCCGAGCCGACCGATGACGAGTACCCCGTCGTGCTGACGACCGGGCGGGTCGTGGCCCAGTACCAGTCCGGGGCGCAGACCCGAAGGGTCGACGAACTGAACGCGGCGGCCCCGGGTCCGTTCGTCGAGATGCATCCGCAGCTCGCGGCCCGGGTGGGGGTCGCGGACGGCGAGCCCGTGACGGTGGTGTCGCGCCGCGGGCGGGCGGTCGCTCCGGCCCGGGTGAGCGAGGCGATCCGCCCCGACACCGTGTTCATGCCCTTCCACTGGCCGGGCGCGGGCCGCGCCAACACGTTGACCAATCCCGCCCTCGACCCGACGTCGCGCATGCCGGAGTTCAAGGTCTGCGCGGTACGACTGGAACGGGCGGCGGGCTGACGGGGCCGCCCGGACGAGCCTGCCCGCGCGGGGCCCCGGAACCCGGAACCGGGCCGTGGTGCCGGCCCGTCCCGCGCGCCGGGACGGACGGTCCGCGGGGTCAGCCCCGTGCGAACCAGTCGCCTCCGGGGATGAGTGTGCCCTTCGCACGCAGTTCGCGTGCCACCGGTCCCGCCGCCACGTACACCCAGGCCGGTACGGTGCCCGACGCCGTGTGGACGTGGCGCTCGACCCGCACGTACAGATTGCGCGGGTCGCCGGGGCCGTAGAACTCCTCCAGGTGGTCGAGGACGGCTGTGAGCTCGCGGTGGCGTTCCGGCGCCGCGGTGACGAGTTCGCCGGTGACGACGCCGTCGCCCTCGATCGCGTACGGGTAGCCCGGACCCTCGTACAGGAGCGCGCCGCGCAGCCGGGCGGGTTCCTCGGCCGTGGTGCGCCCGCGCAGGAAGAGGTCGTGGTTGCGCTCGCCCGCACGCAGCGTGCCGTAGACGAAGAACGGCAGACGGGGCTCCCGGTGCCGGCCCGTCACGCCTGCTCCGCGGTCTCCGCGGCGATCCACGCCAGGTACCCCTCGCTTCCCCGCACGACCGGTGTCGCGATGATCTCGGGAGTGTCGTAGTCGTGGTGGGCCAGCAGATGCGCCTCCAGCGCGTCGTAGCGGTCCTCGGTGGTCTTGAGCAGGACCTGCCACTCCTCGCTGGTCTCGATGGCGTTCCGCCAGTGGTACACGGAGGTGACGGGCGCCGAGATCTGCGCGCAGGCGGCCAGCCTCGCCTCCACCGCGCCGCGCGCCAGCTCCTCGGCCTTCGCGGCGCTGTCGGTCGTGGTCAGTACGGTCATGGCCCGGGTCACGAACACTCCTCGTACGGCGCGGACGTGCCCGTCCGCGCGGTCTGCGCGCCCCGCCGGAGGACCGGGGTCACGGCCGTACGTCTACCACCCACCTCGCCCGGCGATCCAGTGCCGGCCCCGGCACGGGGCGGGACCCGCGTCGCCCCTCGGCCCCTGATGCGACGGCGGCGGCAGGACTCGGCGGCGGACGCCCGCGGGGTGAGCTCGACGCCGGCCGGCGCGATACCTGAACCGTTGTCGAAGTCGAACGATAGTCTGACGCCATGTCGCATCTCGCCCGGGAAGCCAGGGAAGCCACGGTCGGTGAGCTGGCGCAGCGCAGCGGTGTCGCCCCGTCCGCACTGCGTTTCTACGAGCGCGAGGGGCTCATCACCAGCCGCCGCACCGCCGGAAACCAGCGGCGCTACGGCAGGGACACGCTGCGCAGGGTCGCGTTCATCCGGACCTCGCAGCGGCTCGGCATTCCGCTGGCCACCATCCGCGAGGTGCTGGGGCTGCTGCCGGACGACCGCACGCCCACCCGGGAGGACTGGGCCCGGATCTCCGAGCGCTGGCGCGAGGACCTGGATGCGCGGATCCGTACGCTCCAGCGTCTGCGGGACAACCTCACGGACTGCGTCGGCTGCGGTTGTCTGTCGCTGGACCGCTGCGCGCTGTCCAACCCGGGTGACGAGCTGGCCGCGCACGGCCCCGGTCCCCGCCGGCTGATCGAGGACTGAGCGGCGGACGGGCCGGCCGTCCGGACCGCGTCCCGGACCGGAAGCCCGCAGGAGCACCGTCGCGGGCCGACCGCGCAGGAGCCCGTCCTGGCCCGGCCCTTAGGGTGGGCGGATGACGAATCCGCCGATCGTGCACATCGAGATCGACGGCCGGCCGGCGACCGGGCTGGATCCCGCCGTGATCCCGGTGTTCCAGGCCGCCTACGGGCACTTCACGGCGATGCAGGTGCGCGGCGGCCGGGCCCGGGGCCTGGCGCTGCACCTGGAACGGCTGGAGCACGGGACGCGCGAGCTGTTCGGCACGGACCTCGGCGGGGACCGGGTGCGGGCGCTGGTGCGCCAGGCGCTCGACGGGTCGGGCCGGGGCGACGCGGGCGTGCGGGTGTACGTGTACGGGCCGGCGACCGCCGGCGGCGCTCCGACGGTGGTGGTGACCGTGCGGGAGCCGAAGACCATGCCGGGGGCGCCCCGGAGCATGATGCCGGTGCCGTTCCTTCGGCCGGTCCCGCACATCAAGCACGCGGGCGGGGTCGGCCAGCCGTACTACGGGCGGGCCGCCGCGCTGGCGGGCTTCGACGACGCGCTGCTGACCGGCCCCGGCGGGGAGGTCGCGGAGGGCCACGTCGCCAATGTCGTCTTCTGGGACGGCACTTCGCTGGTCTGGCCGGACGCGCCGGCGCTGCGCGGGACCACGATGGCGCTGCTGCAGCGGCTGCTGCCGTACGAGCGGCGGGAGGTGCGGCTCGCGGACCTCGGCAGGTACCCGGCGGCGGTCCTGGTGAACTCACAGGGCCTCGCGCCCGTCCACCGGATCGGCACGACGGAGTTCGCCGTGGACGGGGAGCTGATGACCCGGCTGCGCGACGCCTACGGGGCGGTCCCGTGGGACGAGATCTGACGGCGGCCCGCGCGGCCTTCGCGCAGGGGGCGTCACTCGTTCGGCGCGGCTCCTCGAACCGCCCGGCCAATGGCGCAATCTCACCCCTGTGACCTGCGATGACGCTCCCGGACCAAGACGACACGCCGTACGGTTCGAGCGATTCTGATCGCCCATCAGCAGGCGTGGGGAGGGTCTGCGCCTTACCTCTTGAGGTGTAGGAACGGCCGCCGGCACCCGGTCCGGCGGCACCGGCCATCGCCCCGGAGGACGTCATGCGCACCACCGCCCGCCTGCTGGTCGGCCCCGCGCTCACGGCCGCCTGCGTCGGTGCGACGGCGCTCCCCGCCGCGTACGCGGCGGACCCCGGGACGCTGACCCTGACCCCCTCCAGCACCACCGCCGGTGCCGCCGTGACCGTGAGCACCACCGCGTGCGGCGAGCGCGGTCACGGCACGGGCGACGCCGGGGCGCTCGGCGCGGACGAGTTCGACCTGGTACCCGGCGCCCGCAAGGACGCCGCGGTCGGCAGGTTCACGGTGCCCGAGGACACCGAGCCCGGGACCTACACGGTCTCCGTGCTCTGCGACAACGGCAAGAAGGCCGCCGGGGACCTCGTGGTGCGGGCCCACGGGCACGAACCGAGCGGCCATGTGAAGACGGGAGTCGGCGGCAGCGTCGGCCCCGACATCACCCAGATCACGGCGGGGGTGGCCGTCCTGGCCGCGGCCGCCGTCGGCGGGACCTGGTTCCTGCGCCGTCGGGCGAGCGGCGCGCAGGGCTGACGGAGAGCGTTGGCGCTCGGCCTCCACCGTCCCTCGTACCGCCGTCCCCGCCCCCGTCACGCTTCGTCCGGCTGACGGGGGCGGGGAGTTTTCCCCTCCCGGAGCAGGCGTCCGAGGAGTCCCGGAGGAGCTCATGAAGACGAAGGGGCTGCTGCTGGCCGCGGCCGTCTGCGCCGGTGTGTGGCTGGTGCAGAACGGCGCCCGGCCCGTCACCCCGCCCGCCCCCTCCGCCGCCGAGGCCTTCGCCACCGGCCGGCACACGGACGCCGCCGCCCCTCCGCTGCCGCCGTCACCGCCGGTGCGGCTGCGCATCCCGCGGATCGCGGTGGACGCGCCCGTGACGCGCCTCGGACTGGCCCCCGACGACAGCCTCGAGGTGCCGCCCGCCGACGAGGGCGAGGTGGCCGGCTGGTACGGCGGCGGCACCACGCCGGGCGCCCGGGGCACCGCGATCGTCGCGGGCCACGTCGACGACGCCGACGGGCCCGCCGTCTTCTACAAGCTGGGCACGCTGAGCAGGGGCAACCGCATCGAGGTCCTGCGCGAGGACGGCCGCACGGCGGTCTTCACGGTCGACGCGGTCGAGGTGTACGAGAACGACGCCTTTCCCGACCGGAAGGTGTACGGGGCCGCGCGCAGGGCCGAACTACGGGTGATCACCTGTGGCGGCTCCTTCGACGAGAAGACCGGGTACGGAGGCAACGTGGTGGTCTTCGCCCATCTGGTCGGCGTCCGCGGAACGACCCGTTCCGCAAGGCCCGCCACGCCTCCGCCGGCCCGTCCAGCGCTCGCGGAACGAGCTGCTCCGCGAGATGGCCCGCCACACCTCGGCGCACCCGCCACGCCCGACCCGGCCCTACCCCGACCACTGGTCGAACGCGAGCTTCGCCACCAGTGAGAACACGACCACGAGCAGCACTCCGCGTACGAACCCCGCGCCCTTGCGGAGCGCCATCCGCGCGCCGAACATGCCGCCCGCCAGGTTGAACACCGCCATCAGCGCGGCCAGCCGCCACAGCACCGTCCCCTGGTAGGCGAACATCGCGAGCGCGCCGGCGTTGGTGCACACGTTGACGATCTTGGCGGTGGCGGAGGCCGCGACCAGGTCGAGATGGAGCACCGCGGTCAGGGCCAGCACCAGGAAGGTGCCGGTACCGGGCCCGAACAGGCCGTCGTAGAAACCGATCCCGCCGCCGACGAGGACGATCGCGGTGGCGATCCGGGCGCGGGTGACCGGCCCCCGGTCCGCACCGGTGCCGAAGGACGGGCGCAGCATGACGAACGCCGCGACGCCCAGCAGCACCACCATGATCACGGGCCGGAGCACCTCGCTGCTGATGCCCGCCGCGAAGAACGCCCCGCCCATCGAGCCGGCGAGCGCGGCGAGCCCGATCCGTACAGCCGTCCCCACCCGCACCGGCGCCTTGCGGACATAGGTGACCGCCGCGCCGGTCGTGCCGACGACGGCGACCGCCTTGTTGGTGCCGAGGATCTGAGCGGCGGGCATCTGCGGCATGCCGAGCAGCAGCGCCGGCAGGAGCAGGAGCCCCCCTCCGCCGACCACCGCGTCGATCCAGCCGGCCGCCGCGGCGGCCACACACAGGAGGACGAGGGTGGTCAGCGATATGTCGGGCATGGCCGCGACCCTACGGAGAAGATGCATGTGCCGTCCATCGATCCCGTGAGTCTTGAGCCACGTCTGAGGTTCGCGGGGCGGGAGCGGCCTGCCACCCCGGTGAACCGGGCAGCCGACCGCGCACCCGTGCCCCTCACACTGCGGCCGGGCGGACGCTGAGGGCAGTGTTCCGCATGGGAAACAAGCGGGATGCGAACGGGTAACACCCGCACCGCACGCTGCGTACATGGATTCGAGGATCGTGGTGATCGGCGCCGGGATGGCGGGCGCGCGGCTGGCGCGGCAACTCGCCCCGGCGTGCGACGTCACGCTGCTCGGCGAGGAGCCGCACGCCCCCTACAACAGGGTGCTGCTGGCCGAGGTCCTGGCCGGCCGGTACGGACCCGAGGTGATCGCGCTGCCGCCGGTCCCCGACGGTACGGCCGAGGTGCGGCGCGGGGTGCGGGCGGTACGGATCGACCGCGAGGCGCGGACCGTGCACTGCGCGGACGGCTCGTCGGTGGTGTACGACCGGCTGGTGCTGGCGACCGGGTCGAACCCGGTGCTGCCGCCGCTGCGCGGGCTCGACGGCGGGCTGCCGGACGGCGTCCACCCCTTCCGCACCCTCGACGACTGCCTGGCACTCGCGGCCGCGGCCCGGCCCGGCGGCCGGGCGGTCGTCGTCGGCGGCGGGCTGCTGGGCGTCTCCGCCGCGCGTGCGCTCGCGGAGCGGGGCGCGGACGTGGTCGTCGCCCACCAGGGTCCCACCCTGATGGACCGCCACCTCGACCCGGAGGCCGGCGGCCTGGTGCGCCACCACCTGGAGGGACTCGGGGTGGAGGTCCACACCGAGTGCCACGCCAGGGGGCTGCGCCACCACGGCGGGTCCGTCACCGGGGTCGAGCTCGCCGACGGCTTCGTCCTCGACGCCGACCAGGTCGTCCTCGCCTGCGGCGTCCGCCCCCGCACGGGCCTCGCCGCGGACGCGGGCCTCACGGTCCGCCAGGGCGTGGTCGTCGACGACACCCTGACCACGTCCGACCCGTACGTCCACGCCATCGGCGACTGCGCCGAACACGCGGGCACCGTCTACGGGCTGGCGACACCCGCCCTGGAACAGGCCGACGTGCTGGCGGCGGCCCTGACCGCCGCGACCGTACCGGGCCAGGGGCCGGGCGCCCCGCGCTACACCGGCACCCGGTCCCTCACCCGGCTCACCCTGGGCTCCGCCGGCGCCTTCGACGTCGCCGCCTTCGGGGAGCCCTCGCCGCGGCCCGGGGACGACGTCGTGCGGCTCGCGGACGCCACCCGCGGCGCCTACCGGAAGGTCGTCGTCCGTGGCGACCGGCTCGTCGGCGGCGTGCTCCTCGGAGACCTCGCCGCCGTCGGCGCGCTCGCCCGGGCCTGGGAGGGCGACGACCCACTCCCGGAAGCACCCCTGCTCCACCTGCTCACCACCGATGGAGGACTCTGAGATGACCACCCCCACGATCGTGCTCGTCGGCCACGGGATGGTCGGCCAGCACTTCCTGGAGGCCCTCGCGGAGCGCGGCGTCACCGGCCGCGCCCGGGTCGTCGTGCTGTGCGAGGAACCGCGCCCCGCCTACGACAGGGTCCAGCTCACCTCGTACTTCTCCGGCCGGACACCCGACGACCTCTCCCTCGTCGAGGACGGCTTCATGGCACGGCACGGCATCGAGCTCCACCTGGACGACCCGGCGGAGCACATCGACCGCGCCGCCCGCACGGTCACCTCGCGCGGCGGGCGGACGTTCACGTACGACACGCTCGTCCTGGCCACCGGCTCCTACCCGTTCGTGCCGCCCGTGCCGGGCCGCGACGCCGAGGGCTGCTTCGTCTACCGCACCATCGAGGACCTCCTGGCGATCGAGGAGTACGCCAAGAACTCCCGCACCGGCGTCGTCGTCGGCGGCGGACTCCTCGGTCTGGAGGCGGCCGGCGCGCTCAAGGGCCTGGGCCTGGACACCCACATCGTGGAGTTCGCGCCCCGGCTGATGCCGGTGCAGGTCGACGACGGCGGCGGCGCCGCGCTGCTGCGCACCATCGAGGGCATGGGCCTGGCCGTCCACACCGGCGTCGGCACCCAGGAGATCGTCGCCGACGGCCCCGCCGTCACCGGTATGAAGCTCTCCGACGGCTCGACGCTCGCCACCGACCTGGTGGTCTTCTCCGCCGGCGTGCGTCCCCGCGACCAGCTGGCCCGCGACACGGGCCTGGCCGTCGGCGAACGCGGCGGCATCGTCGTCGACGAGCGCTGCCGCACCTCCGACCCGGACGTGTACGCGATCGGCGAGTGCGCCCTCGCCTCGGACGGACGGGTCTACGGGCTCGTCGCGCCCGGCTACGACATGGCGAAGACCGTCGCCGACGTCCTCGCCGACCGCACCTCCGACAGCGCCTTCACCGGAGCCGACACCTCCACCAAACTGAAGCTCCTCGGCGTGGACGTGGCCTCGTTCGGCGACGCGCACGGCACGGCCGAGGGCTGCCTCGACGTCGTCTACTCCGACTCCCGCTCCGGGGTCTACAAGAAGCTGGTCGTCGGCGCGGACGGCGCCCTGCTCGGCGGCGTCCTCGTCGGCGACGCCGACTCCTACGGCATGCTCCGCCCGCTCACCGGCTCCGTACCGCCCGTGCCGCCGGAGCAGCTGGTGCTGCCCGCCGGAGCCGGGGCGCCCGTCGCGCTCGGCCCGTCCGCCCTGCCCGACGAGGCCGTGATCTGCTCCTGCCACAACGTCACCAAGGGCGAGATCTGCACCCACACCACCCTGCCCGAGGTGAAGAAGTGCACCAAGGCGGGCACGGGCTGCGGAAGCTGCGTCAAGGTCATCGGCCAGCTGCTGCCGCAGGCCGCCGACCAGGGCCTGTGCGGCTGCTTCTCCTACACCCGCAGCGAGCTGTACGAGATCGTCCGCACGCTCGGCCTCACCTCGTACGCCGAACTCCTCGACTCCCACGGGCGGGAGGATGCCCGCGGCGGCGACGGCTGCGAGACCTGCAAGCCCGCCGTCGGCTCGATCCTCGCCAGCCTCGGCAACGGCTACATCCTCGACGGCGAACAGGGCGCGCTGCAGGACACCAACGACCACTTCCTCGCCAACCTGCAACGCAACGGCTCCTATTCGATCGTGCCCCGCATCCCCGGCGGGGAGGTCACCCCCGAGAAGCTGATCGTGATCGGCGAGGTCGCCCGGGACTTCGGCCTCTACACCAAAATCACCGGCGGCCAGCGGATCGACATGTTCGGTGCCCGCGTGGACCAGCTCCCCGCGATCTGGACCCGCCTGGTGGACGCCGGCTTCGAGTCCGGCCACGCCTACGGGAAGTCCCTGCGCACGGTCAAGTCCTGTGTGGGGCAGACCTGGTGCCGCTACGGGGTCCAGGACAGCGTCCGGATGGCCATCGACCTGGAGCTGCGCTACCGGGGCCTGCGCGCCCCGCACAAGCTGAAGTCGGCGGTCTCGGGCTGCGCCCGCGAGTGCGCGGAGGCCCAGTCGAAGGACTTCGGCGTGATCGCCACCGCCAACGGCTGGAACCTGTACGTCGGCGGCAACGGCGGGGCCACCCCGCGCCATGCGGACCTGCTCGCCCAGGACCTGTCCGACGCCGAACTCGTCCGGCTCATCGACCGGTTCCTGATGTTCTACATCCGCACCGCGGACCGCCTGGAGCGCACCTCGGTCTGGCTGGAACGCCTGGAGGGCGGACTCGACCACCTGCGGGACGTCGTGGTGCACGACTCCCTCGGGCTGTGCGGCGAACTCGAGGCGATGATGGCCCGGCACGTGGCCGGCTACCGCGACGAGTGGGCCGAGACCCTCGACGACCCGGACCGGCTGCGCCGCTTCGTGTCGTTCGTGAACGCGCCGGACGCACCGGACCCGTCCGTGAGATTCGTCCCGGAACGGGACCAGATCAAGCCGGACCTCACCGTTCTCACCCTGGAAGGGACACCAGCACGATGACGATCCAGGACGCACCCCCGATCACGTTCCAGATCGAACTGGCCGGCACCTGGCTGCCCGTCTGCGAGATCACCCGGCTCACCCCGGGCCGCGGCATGGCCGCCCTCCTCCCCGACGGGCGTCAGGCCGCGATCTTCCTGGACCGCGCGGGGACACCGTACGCGATCGACAACCGCGACCCGTTCACCGGCGCCCAGGTCCTGTCCCGGGGCCTGGTGGGCACCGCGGACGGGCGGGCGTTCGTCGCCTCCCCGCTGCTGAAGCAGCGGTTCGACCTCGCGACGGGCCGCTGCCTGGACGACGACGAGGTGTCGGTGCGCGCGTTCGCGGTGCGCTGGGCCTGACGACACGGGGGCCGGCCGCGGCGCGAACCGGCGGCGCGGTGCGTGTCGGCGGGCGACGAGCCTTCCGGGCGCGGGGCGGGACGCACACGGCGGGGCCCGGCGGCACGACGGGGGGGCCGGGCCGCCGGCCCCGCCGCCCGGGGCGCGCGCCGGCCCACGGGCAACACCCGCCCGCGGAACGAGAACCCCCACCGACCGGGGGCGACACCCCTCCGCGGGACGAGAACCCGCACCGACCGGAAGGAGGCGCACAGGCGCTGGGCCCGGACCCGCGTCCGCCGGGCGGGAACCTCCGCCCGCCGGGGGGTAATCGGGGTGCGGCCCGCAGCCGTCCTCCACTACCGTCGCGCCCATGACGCCTCCCCGGGTACGTCCCCCCTTCGTGGCAGACGAGCGGACCCAGCTGGTCGGCTGGCTCGACATGCAGCGCGCGATCGTCCACTACAAGTGCGAGGGCCTCGCGGAAGCGGACGCCCATCGGTCCGTCCTGCCGACCTCGCCCCTGATGACGGTGGCGGGCGTCATCTCCCACCTGCGCTGGACCGAGAACGCCTGGTTCGAGGTCCTCTTCCTCGGCCGGCCCGCCGACGGCCCGCAGTTCGCCGAGTCGCCGGAGGACGCCGACATGCGGGTCGAGGGCGTCCCGCTGGCACGGCTGCTCCAGGACTACGAGCGGCAGTGCGCGATCTCGAACGAGATCGTCGCGGCCCACTCGCTCGACGAGACCGGCCGGCACCCCGACTACAAGTCGTCCGCCGCCTCCCTGCGCTGGATGCTGATCCACATGGTGGAGGAGACCGCCCGACACGCCGGTCACCTGGACACCGTCCGGGAACTGCTCGACGGGGAGAAGGGCTACTACTGACCGCCCGCCCGGCCGGGGGCCGCCGAAGGGCCGAGGCAGCTCCCGCCCGCGGGGGCGGAGAGCGGGCGGAACCCGTGCGGTCCGTCGGCGACGCCGGCGTCATGGCCCTGCCCTACGGGCGGACACCGGACGGCTCGCGTAGGCCGGCAACCGGCTTCTTCGCCCGGTCCGGCGGCGGGCTCCCGGCGGGCGCTGCCGACGCCGTTGCGCGGCGACGGCCCCGGCGGGCGCCCCGACTCGCCCGACGGGCCGCGGCTGCTGGACCGGCGGGGCGCGCCCGCCGGGTGCCGGTGCGGGCTGTGGACGCCGGCCGGGGTCGCCGGTGAGCGGCTCCGGATGGCCGCCTAGCAGCTCACCGGCGTGACGTACCACGACGTCGAGGGGCGCCAAGGCCGGGCTACCGGCCCTCGACGGCCTTCTCGTCCATCCAGACGACCTCCCAGATGTGGTTGTCAGGGTCCTGGAAGGAACGGCCGTACATGAAGCCGTGGTCCTGCGGCTCGTTCGCCGGCGAGCCACCGGCCGCGAGGGCCGCGTCGGTCAGCTCGTCGACCTTCTCACGGCTCTCGGCGCTCAGCGCGACGATCACCTCGGTGCTGGAGGCGGCGTCGGCGACGTCCTTCCTGGTGAAGTCCTTGAACCGGGCCTCGGTCAGCAGCATCGCGAAGATGGAGTCACTGATGACCATGCAGGCGGCGGTCTCGTCGGTGAACCGGGGGTTGAAGGTGTAACCGACCGCCTCCCAGAAGGCCTTAGACGCGTCGAGGTCCTTCACCGGCAGGTTCACGAAGATCATCTGGGTCATGGCGGATGCCTCTCTCATGGTCGTCGTCGCGCCCGGGGGCGTCGTCTGTCGTGGGGGTGGACCCGGGGCGTGCGCCGGACTCATCGCCGTGGCGGGAACTTTTTCCGGAGTCAGCACATCCGTTTCGTCGGGCGCGCCGGGCGGGGCGGGTGCACCCGGCCGTCCGGCCCGGGCGACCGTCGTTCCGTGTCGCGGGCGGCGCGCCACCGCCGCACCGCCCACCCGGGAGCGCCCGGGCAGCGGGCGGACGGAGCGGGCCCGGGACGCCGGGTGCACTCCGGGCCCGCGCGTGCGGTATCCCGGCCCCCGTACACCTGCGCGGTACCGTCGACCCATGGGCACCGCGGGCAAGAAGATCACCGAGAGGCTGTCGGGGCAGGCCCTGCACCAGGCCACCGGGAAGGACTGGGACGGCTGGTTCGCCCTCCTCGACTCCTGGGGCGCCACCGGCCACGACCACGCCGCCATCGCCCGGCATCTGGTCGGCGCCCACGGGGTTCCCGGCTGGTACGCGCAGTCGATCACCGTGGGGTACGAGCAGGAGCGCGGCATGCGGGCCGTCGGGCAGGGATCCGGCGGCGGCTGGCAGGCCTCGGGCAGCAGGACGGTCGGCGTCCCCGCGCGTCTCGTCAACCCGTGGTTCGCCGACGACGCCCTGCGCCCCCGCTGGCTCCCCGAGGGCGAGTTCACCCTCCGGACCCACCGGCCCGGCAGGTCGGTGACCGCCGACTGGGACGGCGGCGCCAGCCGCATCGCGGTGCACCTCACCGCCAGGAGTGAGCAGAGGACGCGGATCGGCCTCAGCCACACCGGGCTTCCCGACGGCGACGCGGTGGCGGCGTACAAGGCGTTCTGGAAGGAGCGTCTGGCCGACCTCAAGGAACTGCTCGAGAGCTGAACCACCGGGCCGTGCCGCCGTCCGGCAGGCGTCGGAGGTCGGCGTGGCGCGATGCCGCCGTTCGCCCCGCCCCGTCCGTGACGCCTCCACGTCACCCGTCGTTGACGCTGTGTCAACTCCTCACTTCTATGGTCCGTTGGCGCGCGACCCCGGCCCGCCGCCCGGCGGGCGGGGCAGTCACGACTTCCCCCTGGAGTGACAGTGGAACGACGCAGCTTCCTGCGCGGAGCGGTCATCGGCACGTCCGCGGCGGCCTTCGGCTTCACGCTGTGGCAGGGTGCCGCCTCCGCGGCCCCGGCCCAGCCCGGCACCGGGCCGTACGGGGCGCTCGGCGCGGCCGACGCCAACGGCATCCGGCTGCCGGCCGGATTCACCAGCAGGGTGATCGCCCGGTCCGGGCAGAAGGTCGCCTCCACCTCGTACACCTGGCACAACGCCCCCGACGGCGGGGCCTGTTTCGCCGACGGCTCCGGCTGGATCTATGTGTCCAACTCGGAGATCAACCCCTCCGGCGGGGCGAGCGCGGTCCGGTTCTCCTCGGCGGGCGCGATCACCGGGGCCTACCGGATCCTGTCGGGCACCCGCACCAACTGCGCGGGCGGGAAGACCCCGTGGAACACCTGGCTGTCGTGCGAGGAGGTCAGCCTCGGCTATGTCTACGAGACCGACCCGTGGGGCGTGCAGGCCGCGGTCCGCCGCGACGCCATGGGCCGGTTCAAGCACGAGGCCGCGGCCGCCGACCCGGTCCGCAAGGCGGTGTACCTGACCGAGGACGAGAGCAACGGCTGCCTCTACCGCTTCCTCCCCACGACCTGGGGCGACCTGTCCTCGGGCACCCTCCAGGTGCTGGTCGCCGGAACCGCGACCTCCGGATCGTTCAGCTGGGCGAACGTGCCCGACCCGGACGGCTCCCCCACCGCGACCCGCAGCCAGGTGTCCGGAGCGAAGAGGTTCAACGGCGGGGAGGGCTGCCACTACGCCAACGACACCGTCTGGTTCACCACCAAGGGCGACAACCGTCTCTGGCAGCTCAACCTCGCCGACGGCACCTATGAACTCGCCTACGACGACTCGCTGGTGACGGGCGGCTCGGCCCCGCTCACCGGCGTGGACAACGTCACCGGCTCGTCCTCCGGCGATCTGTTCGTCGCGGAGGACGGCGGCAACATGGAGATCTGCCTCATCACCCCCGACGACATCGTCGCGCCGTTCCTGCGGATCAGCGGCCAGTCCGGCTCGGAGATCACCGGACCGGCCTTCTCCCCGGACGGGCAGCGGCTGTACTTCTCCAGCCAGCGCGGCACCAGCGGCAGCTCGTCGGGCGGCATCACCTACGAGGTGACGGGACCGTTCCGGGCGTAAGCACCCCCGGCGGCTCCGGATCACGCTGGGCGCGGCCCCTCAGCAGGGCCGTGCCCAGCGGCGTCATCGTGTGCAGCACCGCGTTCCCGTTCCGCAGCGTGACCACGAGCCCGGCCTCCCGAAGCACGCACGCGTGCTGGCTGGCGGAGGCGAGCGACACCCCCGCCCGGCGGGCGAGTTCGCTCGTCGTGCAGCCGCTGCCGATGGACTGCAGCACCGCCGAGCGGGTGTGCCCCACCAGCCGGCCCAGCGACAGCCCGTCCCGCTCCCACGTCACCGGGGACCCGGTGTGCGTCACGGGATAGACCAGCACCGGCGGCAGGTCCGGGTCCCGGCGGACGACGGGCGTGCCGCGGCAGAAGTACGACGGCTGCAGCAGCAGCCCGCGCCCCTCCAGCCGCAGTTCGCGGTCCACCGGGTAGTCGGCCTCCAGCACCGGCGCCCGCCAGCGCAGCATCGGCGGCAGGGAGGCCAGCAGCTCGTCCGCTCCCCCGTCGAGCAGGGCCCGGCCGCGCACGGCGCGATCGGCCTCGACCGCGGCCTGTACGTGCGGCCAGTACGGCTCGATCGCCGACCGGTGGTAGCTGCGCAGTGCCCCCACGAGTCGGTCCATCGGCCCGTCCGCGCCCTCGGCCAGCCCGGCGAGCCGGCCCGTGAGCACGGAGTGCGGCCGCTCCGCGGCGAGCAGCGCCAGCTCGGCGCCGAGCCTGCGCACCGGGGTGGCGCGCACCGCCTCCAGGCCCTCCTCCAGACCCTCCAGTGCCTCGGGTGGGGTAAGGAAGTCCGGGAAATAGCCTCGCTGCGGAACGAGGGCCGCGAGGAGCCGTGTTTCACCGTTCAGCCGGGCCCGGGTTTCCGTCCGCCATTCCCCGAAGACGGTGGCGCCGCGCCTGTCCCGTAAACGGTGGAAACTCAGAATCGCTTCCCACAAAACGTCCGGTCTGGCCGCCATCCGCACCCTGGCGAGGTCTTCACCGGTGAAGTGGATTCGCAGCACGGAACCCCCACTGTTGCATCCGCAATCGCCCCCGTCACTGAGTATGCATGCAATCACAGGACGTTACCACGGTGTTTCAGCCACAGTTGAAACGCATCGCGCAACAGGGTGGTCAACCGAAAAGCTGTACGACGTCGGGCACGAAACCTTCGGGTACCGAGGGGCGTAGGCAAAGACCGTGGGGGGCTTTCCGCGCCTGGCGGCGGTCGGCGGAGGTTGCGGCTCCGTGTCCGGCATCGGTAATGGGGCGCGGCCGGCGGGTGGGGATCCGTCGACCGCGCCCCGCCTGTTCTTTGCTCAACGAATGGCGAAAATCAAGCTCCCGTTAAATCGTGCTACTGGTCCGTCATTCAACAGGGCCGTCGGCGTCAGGCCCGCCGCGCCAGGACCCACCCGCAACAGGAATCGCCAAAAGGAAACGAGCGGGACGGACACCTCCGCACAAGGTGCCCGTCCCGCTCGTCCCTCGGTGCACCGGGACCGCCGGCCGGTCGGTGAGGGTCGGGGACCACCGACGGCCCCGGGTTCAGGGGGCGGGAATCAGCGCCGCCGACGGCCTCCGCCGACGGCGCTCGCTCCCGTCAGCGGCTGTCGCTCCCGGAGGACTGCGCCGCCGCGCGGCCCGCCTCCAGACGGGCCACGGGGATCCGGAACGGTGAGCAGGAGACGTAGTCCAGGCCCACCTCGTGGAAGAAGTGCACCGACTCCGGGTCACCGCCGTGCTCACCGCAGACGCCGAGCTTCAGGTCCGGGCGGGTGGCCCGGCCGGCCGCCGCCGCGTTGCGCACCAGCGAACCGACACCGTCCTTGTCGATCGTCTCGAAGGGGCTGACGCCGAAGATGCCCTTCTCCAGGTAGGCCGTGAAGAAGCTCGCCTCCACGTCGTCCCGGCTGAAGCCCCACACGGTCTGGGTGAGGTCGTTCGTGCCGAAGGAGAAGAACTCGGCCGCCTCCGCGATCTGGGCGGCGGTCAGCGCGGCACGAGGCAGCTCGATCATCGTGCCCAGCGCCAGCCTCAGCTCCACGCCGGTCCTCGCCTCGACCTCCGCGATGACCTCCTCGGCCTCCTCGCGGACGATCTCCAGCTCCTGGACCGTGCCCACCAGCGGGATCATGATCTCGGCACGCGGGTCGCCCTTGGCGTTCCTCCGCTCCGCCGCGGCCTCCGCGATGGCCCGCACCTGCATGGTGAACAGACCGGGGATGACCAGACCGAGACGGACGCCGCGCAGGCCCAGCATCGGGTTCTGCTCGTGCAGCCGGTGCACCGCCTGCAGCAGGCGCAGGTCGTTCTCGTTGGCGTCCTTGCGGGCCTCAGCGAGCGCCACCCGCACCGACAGCTCGGTGATGTCCGGCAGGAACTCGTGCAGCGGCGGGTCCAGCAGCCGCACCGTCACCGGCAGCCCGTCCATCGCCTCGAAGAGCTCGACGAAGTCCTTCTTCTGCAGCGGCAGCAGCGCCTTCAGCGCCTCCTCGCGCTCGTCGTCGGTGTCGGCGAGGATCAGCTTCTCGACCATCTCACGGCGCTCACCGAGGAACATGTGCTCGGTGCGGCACAGCCCGATGCCCTGCGCACCGAAGCGGCGGGCGCGCAGCGCGTCCTCGGCGTTGTCGGCGTTGGCCCGTACCCGCAGCCGGCGCACCCGGTCCGCGTAGGCCATGATCCGGTGCACGGCCTGGACCAGCTCGTCGGCGTCGTCGGCACCCGCGTGCATCCGGCCCTCGAAGTACTCCACCACCGGCGACGGTACGACCGGGACCTCGCCGAGGTACACCTTGCCGGTGGAACCGTCGATGGAGACGACGTCGCCCTCCTCCACGACCGTGCCGTTCACCGTCATCCGGCGGCGCTTGGTGTCGACCTCCAGCTCCTCGGCGCCGCAGACACAGGTCTTGCCCATGCCGCGGGCGACGACGGCCGCGTGGGAGGTCTTGCCGCCGCGGGAGGTCAGGATGCCCTCGGCCGCGATCATGCCGTCGAGGTCGTCCGGGTTGGTCTCACGGCGGATCAGGATGACCTTCTCGCCGGAACGGGACCACTTGACGGCCGTGTAGGAGTCGAAGACCGCCTTGCCGACCGCCGCGCCCGGGGAGGCGGCGATGCCCCGGCCGAGCTTCTCGACCTGGGCGGTCTCGTCGAAGCGGGGGAACATCAGCTGCGCGAGCTGCGCGCCGGTGACGCGCTGGAGCGCCTCGGCCTCGTCGATGAGGCCCTGGTCCACGAGCTGGGTGGCGATCCGGAAGGCGGCACCCGCGGTGCGCTTGCCGACCCGGGTCTGCAGCATCCACAGCTGGCCGCGCTCGATGGTGAACTCGATGTCGCACAGATCCTTGTAGTGCGTCTCGAGCGTCTCCATGATCTGCATCAGCTGGTCGTACGACTTCTTGTCGATCGACTCCAGATCCGCGAGCGGCACGGTGTTGCGGATACCGGCGACGACGTCCTCACCCTGCGCGTTCTGCAGGTAGTCGCCGTACACGCCCTGGTGGCCGGAGGCGGGGTCGCGGGTGAAGGCGACACCGGTGCCGGAGTCCGGGCCGAGGTTGCCGAAGACCATGGAGCAGACGTTGACCGCGGTGCCGAGGTCATGCGGGATGCGCTCCTGACGGCGGTAGAGCTTCGCCCGGTCGCCGTTCCAGGAGTCGAAGACGGCCTTGATGGCCAGGTCCATCTGCTCGCGCGGGTCCTGCGGGAAGTCGCGGCCGGTCTCGGACTTGACGATCTTCCTGAACTGCTTGACCAGCTTCTTCAGGTCGGAGGCGTCCAGGTCGGTGTCGACCGTGACCTTCTTGGCCTCCTTGGCCCCCTCCAGGGCGTCCTCGAACAGCTCGCCGTCGACGCCGAGGACGGTCTTGCCGAACATCTGGATGAGCCGGCGGTAGGAGTCCCACGCGAAGCGGTCGTCGCCGGCCTGCTTGGCGAGGCCCTCCACCGACGTGTCGGACAGACCGATGTTCAGGACGGTGTCCATCATGCCGGGCATGGAGAACTTGGCGCCGGAACGCACGGACACCAGCAGCGGGTCGTCGGCCTGGCCCAGCTTCTTGCCCATGCGCTGCTCCAGCGCGTCGAGGTGCGCACTCACCTCGTCACGCAGTGCCGCGGGCTCCTCACCACTGTCGAGGTAGACCTTGCAGGCCTCGGTGGTGATGGTGAAGCCCGGGGGGACGGGCAGACCGAGGTTGGTCATCTCGGCGAGGTTCGCACCCTTGCCACCGAGGAGGTCCTTGAGGTCCTTGTTGCCCTCGGTGAAGTCGTAGACGAACTTCTGATCTTTGTTTTCCGACACGGGTCTCGACTCCTCGAGGACTCGGTGGCTGCCCTGACGGCGAGGAACATACCCAGATCGAAGGCACCTGGGTACGTCCACTTGTTTGTCATTCGGCCGTAACCACCCGTCCGCCAGCAGATCGCAGGTTACCGATGCGTCAAGCCGGTGCCCTTCGCACCTTCACCCCTCGAAGAGCACTTGACCGAAAGCGGGAAATCGCCGCTCAGATGAGCGCTCCGAAAGGCATCTGAGTTCAATTATTGAACACAGAAGGGGTGGCACTCAGTGCCACCCCTTCCGAAGTCACAGTCACCCCGAGAGCGCTCATCTGAGCGCAACCCTTATCAGAGGTGGCGAGAATCACGCCGACGGCAACGACCGGATCCCACCATCCGGACCCGCTCGCACCCGGTCCCGGACCGGACTCCCGACCCGCCGCCCGATCAGCCCCCGGACGTGTCCAGCTCCGCATCCTCGCTCACACCTGCACAGTCGTACGGGTCCCTCAGCCAGCCGTCCGGCAGCACGACCCGGTTGTTCCCCGACGTACGCCCCCTCGGACCGTCCGCACCCGACGGCCACGGCTGGTCCAGATCCAGCATGCTCAGCTGAGCGCGCAACTCCTCCAGCGACGACGTCACCGCCAGCCGCTTGCGCATCTCCGACCCGACCGCGAACCCCTTCAGGTACCACGCCACGTGCTTACGGAAGTCGATCACGCCACGGGACTCGTCCCCGATCCACTCCCCCAGCAGCCGCGCATGGCGCACCATCACGTCCGCGACCTCGCGCAACGACGGACTCGCAGAGGCACCCGACCCCTCGAAGGCACCGACCAGATCCCCGAACAGCCACGGCCGGCCCAGACAGCCGCGCCCCACGACCACCCCGTCGCAGCCCGTCTCCCGCATCATCCGCAGCGCGTCGTCCGCCGACCAGATGTCACCGTTGCCCAGCACCGGGATCTCCGGCACATGCTCCTTGAGCCGCGCGATCGCGCCCCAGTCGGCCGTACCGCCGTAGTGCTGAGACGCGGTCCGCCCGTGCAGGGCGATCGCCGTCACACCCTCGTCGACCGCGATCCGCCCCGCGTCGAGATAGGTGATGTGGTCGTCGTCGATGCCCTTGCGCATCTTCATCGTCACCGGCAGACCGCCCGCGTTGCCGACCGCCTCGCCCAGGATCGCCCGCAGCAGGTTCCGCTTGTACGGCAGCGCCGAGCCGCCGCCCTTGCGCGTCACCTTGGGCACCGGACAGCCGAAGTTCAGATCGATGTGATCCGCCAGGTCCTCGTCCACGATCATGCGGACCGCCTTGCCGACCGTGACCGGGTCAACCCCGTACAACTGGATCGAACGCGGCGTCTCCGACGCGTCGAAGTGGATCAGCTGCATCGTCTTCTCGTTGCGCTCGACCAGCGCCCTGGTCGTGATCATCTCGCTCACGAACAGCCCCTTGCCCCCGCTGAACTCCCTGCAAAGGGTGCGGAACGGCGCGTTCGTGATGCCGGCCATGGGCGCGAGCACCACCGGGGGCTGTACGGCGTGCGGGCCGATGGACAGCGTCGAGGGCTGGGCGAGCGTGGTCATTGGACCATTGTCGCGCACTGTCAAGTTCATTAGTTAGACGTACTATGCATACGGGTCCGCACACCGCCCGTCCTCGCCCTCGGCCTCGTCACCGGCGACCACCGGGCGGTCAAGGCGACACACGCGGCCGAACCTGGCCGCGGGCACGAAGGAGGGCGCGTCATGACACTGATGCCCGAGCGACCGGCGACCACGGAAACCCCCCGTGACACCTCTTCGGCGACCCGGCTCGGACTGGCAGGACAAGGGCCCCACGGCAGGGCAGGCGTGCCCGTCCAACTGCTGCTGGACATGCACGAGCAGACCGCCACCGTGTTCCGGGAGCCCTCCGCCAAGGGGTGTCCGTCCCGGCGCAGGGACCCGTTCGGCGGGAAGCTGGAGATCCCCGACCCGTTCGGCTGCGAGCCCGACACCGGCGTGTTCGAGGTGCCCGCCGACGCGACGGAGAGCTGAGCTCAGGGCTCGTCGCACGTACGGGCCCGTGCGCCCTCCCGGGTCCGGGCCCGGGACGTGGCCCGCCGGGGGTGACGGCGGACGTACTCCGCCTCCAAGGCGCCCATCCGGGAAGTGTGCGTCTGCAGAGCGTCGTCGGAGCCGTACAGCAGGGTCTCGTGGCGGGTGCGGTGGATGGCCTCCAGCTCCTTCAGCAGCTGCCCGTCCTCCAGCCGCTCCGGCGGCACTCCGCGGTCCTGCTCGGCCATGACACACACCTCCGGTAGGTACGTCCCTTCCATCATGGCCCGGGATCGGGCGACCGCATCCGAGGACGAAGAGGGCCCGGACCACCAGGGTGATCCAGGCCCTTCGACATGAGACGGCGTCAGCTCTGCGCGTCGCTCGCGTCCTGGGAAGCCTCGCTGTCAGCACCGTCGGCACCCTGGGTGCGCTCACGCATCCTGCGCAGGAGCTCCTGCTTCTGGTCGGCGGCCGTCCGGCGGTCTGCCTGGCTCGCCGGACCGTTGCCCTGCTGGTCGGCGCGGGACAGCTTTCGGCGCTGTCCGCCCACGCCGAGGAGGTTGTTACGGCCCTTGGCCACGGGGTTCTCCCATCGTGGTGAGAAGTGATCCGGATGTCAGCTGGTGGGGGCGGGACGTGGCCGCCGCACTCTCACTCGTAGATCTGGAAGAAGGAGGGCATGCGCCGACGGTACCGGCAGGGGGCGGTACCGACACCCGATTTTCCGGCCTGGTGGCACGCGTCGCACACCTCACCACTCAATGACGACTGACAAATATTGAAATCTGTCAGTCGTCATGCCATAGTTGTCAGCGTCAGTGTCCCCACTCCCCCGAGGAACCCCCTTCCATGACCTCCCCCAACTCCCACAGCACCCACAGCACCCACAGCACCCCTGCCTCCCCACCCGTGCACCGCCCCCTCCCGACCCGTCCGCTCGGCGCCACCGGTCCCCGGGTCTCGGCGATCGGTCTGGGCGCCATGGGCATGTCGGCGCTCTACGGCGACGCGGATCGGTCGGAGTCGATCGCGACGATCCATGCCGCCCTCGACGCCGGCGTGACACTGATCGACACGGGCGACTTCTACGGCATGGGCCACAACGAGATGCTGATCGGCGAGGCACTGCGTGCCGCTCCGGTGGCGGACCGCGAGAAGGCGCTGATCAGCGTGAAGTTCGGGGCCCTCCGCGACCCGGACGGCGGCTGGTCCGGCTATGACGGCCGGCCGGCGGCGGTGAAGAACTTCGCCGCCTACTCGCTGCAGCGGCTGGGCGCCGAACACATCGACGTCTACCGCATCGCCCGTGTCGACCCGGACGTGCCGGTGGAGGAGACCGTCGGTGCGATCGCAGAGCTGGTCGAGGCGGGTCACGTCCGGCACATCGGCCTGTCCGAGGTCGGTGCCGACACGCTGCGCCGTGCGGCTTCCGTGGCCCCGATCGCCGATCTGCAGATCGAGTACTCGCTGATCTCCCGCGGTATCGAGGACTCGATCCTGCCCACGGCGCGGGAGCTGGGTATCGGTGTCACGGCATACGGCGTACTGTCCCGCGGTCTGATCTCCGGGCACTTCAGCGGGGGCCGGAAGCTGGCGGCCGATGACTTCCGGGGCATGAGCCCGCGCTTCCAGGGCGACAATCTGCGGCACAACCTCGATCTCGTGGAGCAGTTGCGCAAGATCGCGGAGCAGAAGGGCGTCTCGGTCGCCCAGCTGGCGATCGCGTGGGTGCTGTCGCGTGGCGAGGACATCGTTCCGCTGGTGGGTGCCCGGCGCCGGGACCGGCTGGCCGAGGCGCTGGGTGCGCTGGGGGTGGCGTTCGGGGAGGACGAGCTCGCGGCGATCGAGCGGGCCGTTCCGCGGGGGGCCGCGGCGGGTGAGCGTTATCCGGCGGCACAGATGGCGCATCTCGACAGCGAGCACTGACGTGTCACGGCGGGTGGCCGGGGTTCGGCACCCTCGGGGCCGGCGGTCGGGTTCCCCGTCGGCCGGCCCCGGGGTTGCCGGCCGTGCTGTGCCCGCGGGCCGTCCGCTGCGTGCCTGCCGTGCCCCTCGCGCCCGTGGGGCTTGCCGTGCCCGTCGCGCCGGGCGTCCGGCTGGTCCGGGTCGTGTCGGTGGGGGAGGGTAACGTCGGTGCCATGTCCACCACGGAGACCCTGACCGCCGACCGCATCCTCGAGGCGACCGAGGAGGTGCTGCGTCGTTTCGGTCCGTCCAAGGCGACGGTCGTCGACGTGGCGCGCGTGCTCGGGGTGAGTCACGGCAGTGTGTACCGGCATTTCCGCACCAAGGCGGCGCTGCGTGAGGCGGTGACGGCTCGCTGGCTGGGCCGTACCGAGGAGTTGCTGTCGGAGATCACGGAGGGGCCCGCCGGTTCGGCGGAGGAGAAGTTGCGGGCGTGGTTGTCGCGTCTGTTCGAGGCGAAGCGTCACAAGGCGGGTGACGATCCGGAGTTGTTCGCCACCTACGCGGTGCTGATCACCGAGGCCAGTGATGTGGTGGACGAGCATCTGGTGGTGCTGGTCA
Organism: Streptomyces sp. NPDC049887; assembly: GCF_040656535.1. NCBI lineage: Bacteria > Bacillati > Actinomycetota > Actinomycetes > Kitasatosporales > Streptomycetaceae > Streptomyces > Streptomyces sp. NPDC049887. The sequence continues at coordinate 84,944 of NZ_JBFAMM010000030.1, forward strand.
GCCAGTTGACGCGAATCGTCGAAGAGGGGGTGCGCGGCGGGGAGTTCGAGGCCGTGGATCCGGTGTCGGTGGCGCAGGCGGTGTTCGACGCGACGGCGCGTTTCCATGATCCGGTGTTTGCGCCGGAGTGGCGGAGGCCGTCGATCGACGACGAGTTCCGTGCGGTCTGCGAGTTGTTGTTGCGTGGTCTGCGGGTCTGACGGTTCGCGCCGCTCGAGGTGCCGTGCGGCCCGGACGGGGCGCGGGGGGGCTGTCCGAGTGGGGGTGTCCGGCTCGGGGTCAGTCGTTGCGGATGCGGTTGCCCGGGTCGACGGTGGCCTGGTGGGCGTCGGCGAGGTGTTCCTCGGCCTTGAGCCAGGGGAGGAATTGGGCGCCTTTGCGCCAGCCGCAGGTGTCGCAGGTGAGTGCCTTCTGTACGCCTGCTTTCCGGACGCGGACGGTGTGTTCGCGTCCGTGCTGGTCCCATCTGCTGACTTTGCTGCTGGTGGTGGACGGCATGGTGTGCCTCCTCTGCCGGCGGTCGACGAGTGGGCCCAGTGTGCAGCAAGGCCCCCGGTTCCGTACCCGGAACCGGGGGCCTTGTTGCCGTGGTGGGGGTGAACGTCAGCAGCCGAGAAGGCGGGTGGCGAGGTAGCCCTGGATCTGGTCGAGGGAGACGCGTTCCTGCTTCATGGTGTCGCGCTCGCGGACGGTGACCGCGTTGTCGTCGAGGGTGTCGAAGTCGACGGTGACGCAGTAGGGGGTGCCGATCTCGTCCTGGCGGCGGTAGCGGCGGCCGATGGCGCCGGCGTCGTCGAACTCGATGTTCCAGTTCTGCCGGAGGTCGGCGGCGAGGCCCTTGGCCTTCGGGGAGAGCTGGGGGTTGCGGGACAGCGGCAGGACGGCGACCTTCACCGGGGCGAGGCGGTGGTCGAGGCGCAGGACGGTGCGCTTCTCCATGACGCCCTTGGCGTTGGGGGCTTCGTCCTCGTTGTAGCCGTCGAGGAGGAAGGCGAGCATGGTGCGGCCGACTCCGGCGGCGGGCTCGATGACGTAGGGGGTCCAGCGCTCTCCGGCTTCCTGGTCGAAGTACGAGAGGTCGGTGCCGGATGCCTTGGAGTGGGCGCCGAGGTCGTAGTCGGTGCGGTTGGCGACGCCTTCGAGCTCGCCCCATTCGCTGCCGCCGAACTGGAAGCGGTACTCGATGTCGGCGGTGCGCTTGGAGTAGTGGGAGAGCTTCTCCTTGGGGTGCTCGTACCAGCGCATGTTCTCCTCACGGAGACCCAGGCCGGTGTACCAGTTCCAGCGCTGCTCCATCCAGTACTCGTGCCACTTCTCGTCCTCGCCGGGCTTGACGAAGAACTCCATCTCCATCTGCTCGAACTCGCGGGTGCGGAAGATGAAGTTGCCGGGGGTGATCTCGTTGCGGAAGGACTTGCCGACCTGGGCGATGCCGAAGGGCGGCTTGCGGCGGGAGGTCTGCTGGACCTGGGCGAAGTTGGTGAAGATGCCCTGGGCGGTCTCGGGGCGCAGGTAGGCGATGGAGCCGGAGTCCTGGGTGGGGCCGAGGTGGGTGGAGAGGAGGCCGGAGAACTGCTTGGGCTCGGTGAACTGGCCCTTGGTGCCGCAGTGGGGGCAGTTGATGTCGGTCAGGCCGCCCGCGGGGGCGCGACCGTGCTTCTCCTCGTAGGTCTCTTCGAGGTGGTCGGCGCGGAAGCGCTTGTGGCAGGAGGTGCACTCGGTGAGCGGGTCGGTGAAGGTGGCGACGTGGCCGGAGGCCTCCCAGACCTCGGTCGCCAGGATCACCGACGAGTCGATACCGACGACGTCCTCGCGCGAGGTGACCATGTAGCGCCACCACTGGCGCTTGATGTTCTCCTTGAGCTCGGTACCCAGCGGTCCGTAGTCCCAGGCGGCGCGCTGGCCACCGTAGATCTCGCTGCTGGGGTAGACGAACCCACGGCGCTTGCTCAGGTTGACGATCGTGTCGATCTTGTCGGCGGCCACGGTGCTCTCTTCATTACGACGACGAAGTGCGAATGCTTCAGATTACCGGCGCTCGTACCCCCTGTATCAAATCGGTTCGCCTCCTCGTTCGCGGAAGCGGAGGCGTGGGGGGACGTGCCATCGGATCCGGTCGTGGATGTCGTCGCCGGACCTGTACCAGTCCGGGTGATAGGTGATGCACGCTCCGTTCTCGCCGTAGAGGGTCCCGGTGCCGGTTTCGTCCGTGGAGAGGCCGGCGACGGCGTACCAGGGGATGGTGATCGCTCCGTCGGGCCACCATCGGGTGATGCCTTCGTCTCCGATGTAGAGGCGGGAGCGCCACGGTACGGGTCCGCGGAGTTTCGGTCGGTATTCGTCGGCTGTGGTGAGGGTGCCGGCGGGGAGTGGGGGGAGGGTGCCTCTATGTTTTTCGTCAAGCTGTGCGGGGGCTTCTCGGTTCGTAGAAGGTTCCGTCGCGGAGCATGGCGAACAGGACGCTGATGCGGTG
>NZ_JBFAMM010000031.1:0-65713 GCF_040656535.1 Streptomyces sp. NPDC049887
CGCATGGCTGCACACCTACAATCACCACCGCGGACACACCGCGCTGAAAGGCCAACCACCCGCCACCCGCGTCCCCAACCTCACAGGGCAATACAACTAGGATCCGCGGCATGCTGCGCGTACTTGCCGTCGACGACGAGAAGCCGGCTCTGGGGGAACTGCTGTACCTGCTGCGCTCCGACCCGCGGGTGCGCAGCGCGGACGGTGCCACCGACGCCACCGAGGCGCTTCGCCGCATCAGCCGGGCGCTGGACGCGGGGCCCGGCGGCGACGACGGCATCGACGTCGTCTTCCTCGACATCCACATGGCGGGGCTCACCGGGCTCGACGTCGCCCGGCTGCTCGCGGAGTTCGCCCGGCCGCCGCTGATCGTCTTCGTCACGGCCCATGAGGGCTTCGCCGTGCAGGCGTTCGACCTCAAGGCCGTCGACTACGTCCTCAAGCCGGTACGCAGGGAACGGCTCGCCGAAGCCGTTCGCCGGGTCAGCGATCTGACCGCTGCCGCGCGCGGGGTCCGGCGCAACCCGTCTGCCACCGGCGCGGAGCCGGGCGCGGCGGCAGGGGCGGCACCGGACCGGTCCGGCTCCTCGGCCGCCGGTCCGGTGGTCACCGGGTCCACCGCACCGGGCACGGCGCCCGAGCAGATCCCCGTCGAACTCGGTGGCGTGACCAGGTTCGTCCCCATCGACGAGATCACCTACGTCGAGGCCCAGGGCGACTACGCGCGTCTGCACACGGCCGACGGCAGCCATCTCGTGCGGATCCCGCTCTCCACGCTGGAGGAGCGGTGGGCGTCCCGCGGCTTCGTCCGGATACACCGCAGCCACCTCGTGGCACTCGGCCGGATCGACGAGCTCCGGCTGGACGGGGGTGCCACGACCGTCCGCGTGGGCGCGGCGGAACTCGCCGTGAGCCGCCGCCACGCCCGCCAGTTGCGGGATCTGCTGATGCGCCACGCCCGGGGCTGACCGCCGCCGCTGCGAGGACCGCCGGCGGCCGACGACGAGGGCGTACCGCATGCCGCGGCGGGGAATCGACGCGCCAACGATGCGAGTCTCCCCAGGGCGCGGGCGGACGCCGCATAGTGGAGATGAGCCGGTTCCGCTGCGGAATCCGGCCCCGCCCGGGCAGGGCGGGTCCGTACCGCGACGGCGGCCGGGCCCGGAGAGCCGCCGCCGGTCGCCTCACGCGCCGGGGAGGGTGGTGCGGCGCTCCCGGAGTCGTGAGCGACGGGAGAGAACGATGACCGATCGACGTGTACCCCCGCAGGAGACGCCGCCGTTCGAGGCGTCCATCGCCGAGGCCCACCGGGAGCGCCCGGACGGCGGGCTCTGGGAGCACCCCGTGGCGATCCTGTCGCTGATCGTCGCGTGCAGCGTGCTCTTCGCCGCGCTGTTCATCGGCTGGGCCTTCAGTTTCTGAGCGGGTACCGGCGGGCCGCACGGGCGGCGCGCCTTCCGCACGGCTCGCCGCCGGAACCTGCGCTCGTGGGACTCGTGCGGGCCCACCGGCGCCGGGTCCGGCACCGACACGGTGTGTTCCCGGCCGGCCGGGGCCGTGGGCCGCCCGAACGGGCATGGGGACGGAATCCGGGGTGTTCGATGGGCCCCTGCCGTCCCCTCGCCGCTCCGCCCTCCCCGTCGCTGCGGAGGGCCGTGTCGTGACAGCCGCGCACCTGCTCCGTTCCCTCGCCCTCCACCAGCACGCGTCCCGTGCCGTGAGGGAGTTCACCGCTCCCGGGCCTGAGACCACCGTCCGAGGGGGTGTCCGGGCGGTGCGGCGCCGGCCCCGCGCACGGCTCGCCGCTCAGGCGGCGCCGTTCGCCGCCCCCGCAGTTCGTACGGACGGCGGCCGGGCCCCGCCGGCCGGGCCCCACCCCGGCCCGGCGCTCCGCCGAGATCTCACCGAGACCACCGGCGCCTGTCCCTTGCTCGCCCCACCTGCGTAGACTCCAACGACCCCCGAGGGCAGGCCGCCCGTCGCAGCGAGCGGCCGTCCGTACGAGCCGCCGAGAGAACGCCGGGAACGGACGCCGATGTCTGCAGCACAGCCACCCCGCCGTGAAGTCGTCACGGGTGTGCCCCGCGGCACCCGCCGCCGCCCCGGACACGCCCCCGCCCGCTCGGAGATCAGCGAGCAGACCCCGATCGGCACGGTCTACGTGCGCTCCCTGATGCGCAGCCAGCTGCGTGCCGCCCTGTACGCGCTGGGCACGCTCGCCGTCCTCGTCGGCACGCTCCCACTGCTCTTCGCCTTTCCCGCCGCCGTCCTCGGCTCCTTCGCCTCGCCCGAGCCCTTCGTGTGGGTGGTGCTCGGCGTCGGCGTCTACCCGCTGCTGTGGCTGACCGCCCGCTGGTACGTACGCCGCGCCGAGCGCAACGAAGAGGACTTCACCGGGCTCGTCGAAGGCCGCTGAGACCGCCAGTGGGGGAGGACCGGTGAACCAGGCCTACGCGGTGACGGCGGTGGCCTTCGTGGTGCTGGCGACCGTCCTCATCGGCGCCCTCGGCCTGCGCATCTCCCGGACGACCTCGGATTTCTACGTCGCCTCACGCACCGTCAACCCCGGGCTCAACGCCGCCGCAATCAGCGGCGAGTACCTGTCCGCCGCCTCCTTCCTCGGCATCGCCGGACTGGTGCTCCTCCAGGGCCCCGACATGCTCTGGTACCCGGTCGGCTACACGGCCGGCTATCTCGTGCTGCTCGTCCTCGTCGCCGCCCCGCTGCGGCGCTCGGGCGCGTACACGCTCTCCGACTTCGCCGAGGCCCGGCTCGAGTCGCCCGCGGTGCGGCGCCTCGCCAGCCTGTTCGTCGTCGGTATCGCCTGGCTCTATCTGCTGCCGCAGCTCCAGGGCGCCGGACTGACCCTGGAGATCCTCACCGGCGCCCCGGACTGGTTCGGCGGACTGCTCGTCGCCGTCGTCGTCACGGGCGCCGTCGCCGCGGGCGGCATGCGCTCCATCACCTTCGTGCAGGCGTTCCAGTACTGGCTGAAGCTCACGGCGCTGCTGGTCCCCGCCCTGTTCCTCGTCGCCGCCTGGGCCGGGGACGACGCGCCCCGCGCACGCTTCGACGCGCCCGCCGTCCTGCGCGAGCACACGGAGGTCCGTCTCGACGCCACCGTACGGATCGAGCTGGACGCACCGCTGACCGTCGGGGTGACCGGTACGGTCGACGGCACCCGCCACGAGGGGGTTCGGACCACCCTCGACGAGGGCACCCACCGTGTGGAGTCGGGCACCACGCTCACGTTTCCCCCGGGGGCGGACATACCCGAACGGGCGTCCACCGGCGCCGACCCCGCCAGCTGGTCCCAGCCCCTCGCGGGCGGGCGCGACGGCTACCAGCTGTACGCCACCTACGGACTGATACTCGCCACCTTCCTCGGCACCATGGGCCTGCCGCACGTAGCCGTCCGCTTCTACACGAGCCCCAACGGCCGCGCGGCGCGCCGTACCACCCTCGTGGTCCTGGGTCTGATCGGCGCCTTCTACCTGCTGCCTCCCGTGTACGGGGCCCTCGGCCGGATCTACGCCCCGGAGCTCGCCCTGACCGGCGACGCCGACGCCGCCGTGCTCGTCCTGCCGGAACGGATGGTCGGCGGACTCGCGGGCGACCTGCTCGGCGCCCTCCTCGCGGGCGGCGCGTTCGCCGCCTTCCTGTCCACCGCGTCCGGGCTCACCATGTCCGTCGCAGGGGTCCTCAGCCAGGACGTCCTGCCCTCGCGCGGGGTACGCCACTTCCGTCTCGCGACCGTCCTCGCCATGGCGGTGCCGTTCGCCCTCAGCGTGGTCGCCACCAATGTGCCGGTCGCCGACGCCGTCGGACTGGCCTTCGCCGTGTCCGCGTCCTCCTTCTGCCCGCTCCTCGTCCTCGGCATCTGGTGGCGCGGACTCACCCCGCCGGGTGCCGCGGCCGGACTGGTCACCGGTGGCGGCGCCGCGCTGACCGCCGTGATGGCCACCCGGGCCGGACTCGCCCCCGAGGGGTGGCCGCACACCCTCATGGCCTGGCCGGCCGTCTGGTCGGTGCCGCTCGGCTTCCTCACCATGGTCCTGGTGTCGCTGGCGACGCCCCGCCACATACCCCCCGGCGCAGGCGCCATCCTCGCCCGCCTCCATCTGCCGGAGGACCTCGTCGGCCGGCCGCAGCACGAAGGAGCACAGCGATGACCGGGACGGCGCTGGCGGCACTCGGTGCGGCCGCGGCCGTACTGCTGGCCGCCGGATTCGCCCTCGGCCGGGTCACGGCCCGCCGCGGCGCCGGTACCGGGCCCGACCTCGGCACGCCCGTCGAACGGGCCACCTTCCACACCCTGCACACCGCCTCCCTCGCCGCGCCGCCGCTGCGTGCCGGGCTCACCGAGGACACCGCTCGCAGGGCCGCCCGCCGGCTGCGTTCACTGCTCGGCACCCAGGCGCTGTGCCTCACCGACCGGGAGACCGTCCTCGCCTGGGACGGAGTCGGCGCGGACCACCACCAGGAACGCGTGATGCACCGCGTCGGCGACGTGCTCGAATCCGGTCGCAGCCAGAGCGTCCGTACCGGCTGCGACGACGCGGAATGCCCGCTGCGCTGGGCCGTTGTCGCCCCGCTGACCGGGGAGGAGGGCGTGCTCGGCACGCTCGTCGCCTACGGTTCGGGTGAGTCGGCGGTCCTCGTGCGGGCCGCCACCGAGGTCGCCCGCTGGGTCTCCGTACAGCTGGAACTGGCCGAGCTCGACCGCTCCCGCACCCGTCTCATCGAGGCCGAGATCCGTGCCCTGCGCGCCCAGATCTCCCCGCACTTCATCTTCAACTCGCTCGCGGCCATCGCCTCCTTCGTCCGCACGGACCCGGAACGGGCGCGGGAACTGCTGCTGGAGTTCGCCGACTTCACCCGCTACTCCTTCCGCCGGCACGGGGACTTCACCCATCTCGCCGACGAGTTGCGCTGCATCGAGCAGTACCTCGCCCTCGCCGGGGCCCGCTTCGGCGACCGGTTGAAGGTGACCCTCCAGATCGCGCCCGAAGTCCTCCCGGTCGCCCTGCCGTTCCTCTGTCTCCAGCCGCTCGTCGAGAACGCCGTGAAGCACGGCCTCGAGGACGCCGGCCGGACGTGCCGGATCTCCCTCTCCGCCCAGGACGCGGGCTCGGAGGCGGTGGTGACGATCGAGGACGACGGCGTCGGCATGGACCCGGCCGAACTGCGCCGGATCCTCGCGCGGGAGGCCGACCGCCCATCCGGCATCGGTCTCTCCAACGTCGACGAGCGACTGCGGCAGGTGTACGGGGACGGCCACGGGCTGGTCATCGAGACGGGGGTCGGGGCGGGAATGAAGATCACCGTACGGATTCCCAAGTACCGCGCGGGCGTGCACAAGAACCCGGGCGCACCCTGAGCGGGGCTGCGTGTTCGGCCCCCGCGAGCGCCTCGGGGCGGGGCGAGTCCTCTCGGTGAGGACGGGCCGGTGGCTCGGGACCGGGTCAGTACAGATGGATGGCCAGATGGCCCAGCGGGAGACCGAGACGCCAGGCCGGCGTCCACACCTGGGCGTTCTCGCCGGCGGCCGGGTCCACCGGAAGGGCCGGGTGCCACGGGTCGGTGTCGTCGCCCAGATCGGCGGCGAGCAGTTCGGTCCGCTCCAGCCATCCCCAGGTGTCACGGGCCAGGGCGAGATCGGGGTCCGTGCCGGGGACGTCCCGGTCGAACGACTCCCGTTCGGCCATGCGGTCGCGCACCCACTCCTGCCACGGATGGCCGTAGGCCGTGACGGACAGCCATTCGTCCAGGCGTGACGCGGTGGGTACACCGGTCGGGCCGTCATCGGCGCCGCACAGGTGGACCGTCAGCGCCAGCGTCGCCCGGCCGGCTCTGTACTCCAGCGAACCCGGCTCCACCAGACCGCCGGTGCGCAGCACCTCGTCGGCGAGGTACTCGGCGCACAGCCACGCCATGGGGACCGCCAGACCGCCTCCGTTGGTGCCGTTCGTACTCTCGGGCCGCACTCTCTCCACCTTCTCCCGGGATGTGTTCGGGCACGGGTCTCGACGACGAGCCTCCACCCGAAGACACGTGTCACGGTTCCTCTTTACTCAACTCGAGCGGGTGGTTTCGAATCCGGTCGCCCGTCAACGTGACCCCAGGGAGAGCAGGTGCCCCTTGGGAGTCCGGGGACGGAAGTGACCGGCCCGTATCCGGTGGTGCCGCGTGCGCGCCCCCTGCGCGGCACCGGTGCCGCGCCGAGTCCGGAGCTGCCCGCGACGAACGGGCGAGCGGTCGCCGCCGGTTCCGGGAAAGGGAGGCCGGCGCCGGCACCACCTCCCGGGTGCACGGGGAGGGCGGGCCGGCTCACGCCGCCGAGGAGAGCGGCCGCCTGCTGTACCCCGGCAGGCTGCGGGCCATGGCGCGCAGCGCGTGGTACGAACGGGACTTGACCGTGCCCTGCGGGATGCCGAGCGCCCGGGCGGCCTCGGCCACGCTCCGGCCCCGGAAGTAGATCTGCACCAGCACGGCACGGTGCTCCGGGCTCAGCGACCTGACCGCGGCCCGCACGTCGAGCGCGGCGACCGCCCGGTCCGTCAGGTCGGAGGGGTCCGGTGTCGCGGCCAGTACGCCGTCCCCGATCTCCGCCGGCCGCGCGAGCCGTGAGCGGCGCGCGTCGATCGCGAGGCGCCGTCCGACGGTGAAGAGCCACGGCCGCATCGACTCGTAGGGTGCGTCGAACGCCTCGGGGTGCTGCCAGGCCCTGAGCAGGGTCTCCTGCAGCAGGTCCTCCGCACGCTGCCGGTCCCCGTACGTCAGGCCGACGAGAAAGCTGAGCAGGGCGGGACCGTGTTCGCGCTGCAGCTCCACCAGGGCCCGCTCGTCGGTCGTCGCCGTCGCCGTCGTCATCGTCGGCCTCCTTCCCACAGGGTCTTTCCGGTGGCTCGGTGCTGGGTGTGCTTCGTGGCGTATACGAGCGCATCGGCGAGCGCGGGGACAGGCGTCGAGCACGGGCGTGCGACGAGCGGTCGCACAGAGCGGCGAACGGTGCGGCGAACGGTCGGCCGGACGTGCGCGTGACGGCCGCGCAACCGGTGCGACGGCGCGGGACGGCGAGGGGCGGTGCTCGCGTAGGACGGCGGGTACCGGCCGGCCCACGACACCCGCGTTCACCCGTTCGGCTCCGCCGTCCCGGCGGCTTCCTCCTTCGCCAGGTTCGAGTGCCGGTACGAGTAGGCGAAGTAGACGATCAGCCCGACCACGAGCCAGACCGCGAACCGGACCCAGGTCTGCCGGTCCAGGAACGTGATCAGCCAGAGGGAGAACACCACGCCGACCGCCGGCACGAACGGCATGCCCGGGCAGCGGAACGTCCGCGGCAGGTCGGGCTGCCGCTGGCGCAGCACGATCACCGCGACGCACACCACCACGAAGGCCAGCAGGATGCCGATGTTCGTCAACTCGGCGGCCTCACCGATCGGCAGGAAGCCGGCGATCAGCGCGGAGCCGGCGCCGACGATCCATGTCACCCGTACGGGCACATGCCGTGTGGGGTGCGTCTTCGCGAACCAGCGCGGCAGCAGCCCGTCCCGGCTCATCGAGAACCACACACGCGTCACGCCCAGCATGAACGTGAACATCACGGTGAGGATCCCGACGATGGCGCCGATCGCGATGACGTTGGCCAGACTCCCCAGCCCCACCGCCTTGAAGGCCGTCGAGAAGCCGCTCTCCGGATCGATGTCCTTGTAGTTCTGCATTCCCGTCAGCACCAGGCAGGCCAGCACGTAGAGCACCATCGAGATCGCCAGCGAGTAGACGATCGCCCTGGGCATGTGCCGCTGCGCGTCCTTGGACTCCTCCGCGGCCGTGGACATGGCGTCGTAGCCGAACACCGCGAAGAAGACGGTCGCCGCCCCCGTGATCGCCCCGCTGAAGCCGAACGGGAAGAACGGGCTGTAGTTCGCCGTGTCGATGTGGAAGAGGCCGACCGCGATCACCAGCAGCACGACCAGGACCTTCAGCACCACCACGACCGTCTCGAACCGGGCCGCGTTCTTGATCCCCAGCGTCAGCAGGCAGGCGATGAGGAGGCACAGGACCATCGCGAAGAGATCGACCCTGTGGCCGGGCCCCGTGCCCGGCGCGCCCAGCATCCACGCGGGCAGATCGAGCCCCAGCTGGCCCAGGAGGAAGCCGAAGTAGCCGGAGATCCCGATGGCGACCACCGCCACGATCGCCGTGTACTCCAGCAGCAGGTCCCAGCCGATGAACCAGCCCGCCAGCTCGCCGAGCACCGCGTACCCGTACGTGTACGCCGAGCCCGCCTTCGGGATCAGGCCCGCGAACTCCGCGTACGAGAAGGCCGCGGCGGCACTCGCCACACCCGCGATCAGGAACGACACGACCACCGCCGGCCCGGCCCTGTCATGGGCCACCGCGCCCGCCAGGGCGAAGATGCCGGCGCCGATGATGCCGCCGACGCCGATCGCGGTGAGCTGCCAGAGGCCGAGCGTTCTGGTGAGCTGTTCGCTCGGAGCGCCCTCGTGGATCTGTTCGATGGGCTTGCGGCGCAATACGCCGTGCCCCACCCGGAGGCCTGTCATGAGACACCTCTTCGCGGACTGCTGTCGGCCGATGGCGGCTCATGATGGCCGAGGTGGGGCAGCGGTGGAAGACGACATGCGGTGGTGTGGAGGCAAGGGTCCCCCGCCCCGCCCGACAGGCGGCCCGGCGGCCGTCTCCCTAGAGTGCGGAACATGAGCATCAGCGTGGCGGAGCGCGCGACCGCCGCCCGGAGCGGCCTGACGGCCAGGGTACCGGGCGCCTTCGCGATGTTCTTCGCCCTGCTCGGGGTGTACTGCGCGGTGATCGCGCTCATCGCCCCGCTGCGCAGGCTGCTGAGCCCGGTCTCCGCCTTCCTCGACCTGGTGGCCGTACCCGTCAGCGCCAACCTGGCCTACGCCGTCTTCCTGCTCCTGCTGGCGGCGGCCATCGGCGCCCGCAAGAAGGCGGCCTGGTGGCTCGTCGTCGCCTATCTCGCCCTGCTCGTCCTCACCGACGTCCTCACCCTGGCCCTTCTGCGGGACTGGTCCTGGATCCCCAACCTGGTCCTCTGCCTGATCGCCCTCGGCGTGCTGTTCGCCGCGCGCGGTGAGTTCTACGCCCTGACCCGCCGCGGAGCCCTGTGGCACGCCCTTCTGGTGCTCGTCCTCGGGCTCGTGCTGGCCGTGCTCGTCGGCTGGGGGCTCGTGGAGCTCTTCCCCAACGACCTCCCGCAGGGGCAGCGGCTGCTGTGGGCCGCCAACCGGGTGCTCGGCGGGCTCGTCTCCAACGCGCAGTTCGACGGCACTCCGCCCCGCGCCCTGTTCTTCCTCCTCGGCCTCTTCGGCGCGCTCGCGCTGCTCAACTCCGCCCGGACCCTGTTCCGCTCCCAGCGGATGGAGGCCGCGCTGCACGGCGACGAGGAACCCCGTATCCGCGCCCTGCTCCGCGCCTACGGCTCCCAGGACTCGCTCGGCTACTTCGCCACCCGCCGGGACAAGGCCGTCGTCTTCGCACCCAGCGGCAAAGCCGCCGTCACCTACCGCGTCGAGGCCGGCGTGGCCCTGGCCAGCGGGGACCCCGTCGGCGACACGGAGGCATGGACCCCCGCCATCGAGACCTGGCTGGACGTCGCCCGGCGCTACGCCTGGGCGCCGGCCGTGATGGGCGCGTCCGAGGACGGTGCGCGCGCCTACGGCCGCTCGGGGCTCGGCGCCATCCAGCTCGGGGACGAGGCGATCCTGCACGTCGACCGCTTCGACCTGAACGGCCGGGACATGCGCGTCACCCGGCAGGCCGTCGGCCGGGTCCGCAGACTCGGGGCCACCACCCGCATCCGCCGGCACTCCGCCCTCGGCGCCGACGAGATGAAGCAGACCATCGACCGCGCCGACGCGTGGCGCGACACCGAGACCGAGCGCGGCTTCTCCATGGCCCTCGACCGGCTCGGCGACCCCGAGGACGGCGACTGCCTGCTCGTCGAGGCCCTCGACGCCGACGGGAACCTCATCGCCCTGCTCTCCTTCGTCCCCTGGGGACGCGACGGGATCTCCCTCGACGTGATGCGCCGGGACCGCGACCACGCACCCAACGGGATCATGGAGTTCATGGTCGCCGAGCTGTGCGCGGAGGCCCCGCAGCTCGGCGTGCGCCGGATCTCCCTCAACTTCGCCGTCTTCCGCTCCGTGTTCGAGGAGGGCGCGAGGATCGGCGCGGGCCCCGTCCTCCGGCTCTGGCGCAGGCTGCTGCTGTTCTTCTCCAAGTGGTGGCAGCTGGAGGCGCTGTACCGCTCCAACGTCAAGTACCAGCCGGCCTGGTACCCGCGCTTCCTCTGCTACGGGGACGCCGGGGCCCTCGCGCGCATCGGCCTCGCCTCCGCGATCGCCGAGGGCTTCGTCTCCGTGCCCCGACTGCGCAAGCGCTGGGGCAACGGGCGGCCGCGCGGCGTCGTCGCCGGGCCGGTCGCCGGCACCAGGGACCTGCCGCCGCTCGACGCGCTGGAACTCGCCGGACCCGACACCGTGCGGCCCATGGGGGAGCGCCGGCTGCCCGAGCAGGTGCGCATCCGCCACCGCAAGCTCGAACGGCTGCGCGAGCAGGGCGTCGACCCGTACCCCGTCGGTGTCGCCGTACGCACCGACCCGCTCGCCGCCGTACGCGCCGCCCGTCCGGACCTGCCGCCCGGGGCCCGTACCGGGGAACGGGCCACGGTCGCCGGGCGGGTCATGGCCGTACGCGACTTCGGCGGAGTCCTCTTCGCCGTGCTGCGCGACTGGTCCGGCGACCTCCAGATCGCCCTGACCCGCGACGGTTCCGGACCCGATGTGCTCGCGGCCTTCTCCGCCGCCGTCGACCTTGGCGACCATGTCACCGTCACCGGGGAGGTCGGCGCCAGTGACCGCGGCGAGCTCACCGTCTTCGCCGACGCCTGGCAGCTCACCGCCAAGTGCCTGCGTCCGCTGCCCGACAAGCGCCGGGGGCTGGCCGACCCGGAGGCACGGGTACGCCGCCGCTACCTCGACCTGGTCACCAGCCCCGACGCCCGCGGCGTCGTCCGGGCCCGCTCCACGGCGGTCCAGGCACTGCGGCAGGGGCTGCTCGACCGCGGCTACCTCGAGGTCGAGACCCCGATGCTCCAGCAGATCCACGGGGGCGCCAACGCCCGTCCGTTCACCACCCACATCAACGCCTACGACATGGACCTGTACCTGCGGATCGCGCCCGAGCTGTTCCTCAAGAGGCTGTGCGTGGGCGGCATGGAGAAGGTCTTCGAGATGGGCCGCACCTTCCGCAACGAGGGCGTCTCGTACAAGCACAACCCCGAGTTCACGATGCTGGAGGCGTACCAGGCGTTCGCCGACTACGACGTGATGCTCGACCTGACCCGCGAGCTGATCCAGGGCGCCGCCACCGCCGCGTTCGGCGCTCCGATCGCCCACAAGAAGGGCCCCGACGGCAAGCTCGTCGTCCACGACATCTCCGGCCCCTGGCCCGTCAAGACCTTGTACGGAGCGGTGTCCGAGGCGCTCGGCGAACAGGTGGACGCCGACACCGACGAGGAGCGGCTGCGACGGCTCTGCGACCTCGCGGGAGTACCGCACGGCCCCGAGGACACGCGCGGCGACGTCGTGCTGGAGATGTACGAGCGGCTGGTCGAGGAGAAGACCCAGCTGCCCACTTTCTACAAGGACTTCCCGACCGACGTGTCCCCGCTGACCCGCCAGCACCGTCGTGACCCGCGTCTCGCGGAACGCTGGGACCTGGTCGCCTTCGGCACCGAACTCGGCACGGCCTACTCGGAGCTGACCGACCCGGTCGAGCAGCGGCGTCGGCTCACGGCCCAGTCGCTGCTCGCGGCCGGCGGCGACCCCGAGGCCATGGAGCTCGACGAGGACTTCCTCGACGCCCTGGAGTACGCCATGCCCCCGACCGGAGGGCTCGGCATCGGTGTGGACCGGCTGGTGATGTTCCTGACGGGGCTGACCATCCGGGAGACGCTGCCGTTCCCCCTGGTGCGCAGGCACTGAACGAATGACGTGCCGACGTGCCGACGTGCCGGCGCGCCCGCGCCGTCTGCCGCGGTGCCGCCGGCGGGCCCGCTTCGCAGCCGCCGCCCGACAGCTGCAGCCCGGGACGTGCCCCCGCCGGACGGACCGCTGCCGGGGTCGCCGTCCGGCGGGGGAGCGGCCTCAGCGCGTGGCGACCATGCGGGCGAAGACGACGACGTTCCCGTCGTAGCCGGTGCCGCGCGAGTAGCCGCCACCGCAGGTGATCACCCGCAGTTCGGGGGTGCCGGTGTCGCCGTAGACCCGGGCGCCCGGGAAGTTGTTCTTGGAGAACACCTCGACGCCGTACACCTCGAACACGGCCACCCGGCCGTCGTAGCGGGTCACCTCGACGTGCTGGCCCTTCTGCATCGAGCCGAGCCCGTAGAACACGGCGGGCCCGCCGGCGTTGTCGACGTGACCGACGACCACGGCGGTGCCCTGCTGGCCGGGGGCGATGCCGTTCTGGTACCAGCCGGCGAGGTTGGGGTCCTGCGCCGGCGGTGCCTCGATCCAGCCGTTGGTGTCGAGCCCCACGTCGATGATCGGCGCGTCGACGCCGACGGATCGGATGGCGATCCGCGAGGCCGGGGCGTACGGCAGCGGCTCGACCGTGCCGGGCAGCGCAATGGAGTCCTGGTTGGCACGTACGTCGTCCAGCGAAGCCGCCACGGCGGGCTGGGGCGGCCCCATGCCGACGTCCACGCCGTTCCGCACCAGGGCGAGTCCTGTGAGCATGACAAGGGCCAGTACGCCCCAAGGGGAGCGTCTCCTCGGTTCCGACCCCGTGAACTCCTGCCGGCGCATGGTTCTCCCATCTCATCGTCTGCCCGCACGCTAAGCACATGAGGGAGAAGCCGCGACCTGGGAGGGGCGAACGGGTGGTGCGGCCAGTCGGGGTGACCCATACGAGTAGACAGTCGGGCAAATTCTCTGACGGTCCGTGACCTGCGACTCCGTCAGATCCGGGCTGCTCGCCCCGGCGTGTCGATCACCGGGGTGGCCGAGTCCCGAAATGCGACGGATGTGCAAGCCGGTGAGGGTTTCGTCATGGAGGGCGTTCTCGTCGAAATCTCCGGAGCACCGTTCCGGGGCGCACCTCCGATGGAGGTTCAACCATGCGTGCTTCACGCGCTGTCGCGGTGGCGATCACCGCGTGTGCGGCCATGGGCGCCACTTCTCCCGTGGTCGCCGCCACCGCCACCGGAGGTGGCAACGGTCCGGCCAACGTCCGTCTCTCCCCGTCCGAGGTCCACCAGGGCTCGACCCTGACCATCCTGGTCGACGGCTGCCACCGCGGCGGCACGGTGTCGTCCAACGCCTTCCCCGCCGCCAACCTCAGCGCCGACCGCGGAGGGTTCTACGGCCCGAGTGGCAAGCGGGCGGCGGACGAGGGCAACGCGAACGCGAACGCGAACGCGAGCGGCAACGGCAACGGGAACGACAACGGGAACGCGAACGGCTTCGGTCAGGACCAGAACGGCAACGGTAACGGCAACGGCAACGCGAACGGCTTCGGTCAGGACCAGCACGGGAACGGGAACGGGAACGGGAACGGCGGGGACCAGGGCGGTAACAACAACGGCCGTAACGACCAGTGGGGCAACAACAACGGTCGCAACAATCAGGGCGGTAACAACAACGGTCGCAACGACCAGGGCGGTAACAACAACGGTCGCAACGACCAGGGCGGTAACAACAACGGCCGCAACGACCAGGGCGGCAACAACAACGGCCGGAACAACAACGGCCGCAACGACCAGGGCGGCAACAACAACGGCCGTGGCAACGAAGGCCGCAACGACAACCGCCGGAACGACAACGGCCACAACGACAACCGTCGCAACGACCGCGACCGCTTCAACAACTTCCGGGGCGGGGAGGGCGTCGCCGTCGCCACGGCCCGCATCTTCGACCGTGCGACCCCGGGCCAGTACAACCTGGCCGTCCGCTGCCACGACAGCAACCGGATCGCGACACGCACCTTCATCGTGCTCTCGGGACGCGGCGCCCAGGGTGGTCTCGGTGGCTCGCAGGGCCCTTCCAGTGCCGAGATGGCCGTGGGTGGCGGTCTGGTCGCCACGGCAGCCGTCGGTGGAGCCGTCTACCTCTTCCGGCGTCGCCGCGGCATGAGCGGCGGAGAGGCCTGAACGGCCGAACCTGCCCGCCGGCCTTCACCGCCCGTCGCCCCGAGTCGTCCTGAACCAGGACGACTCGGGGCGACGGGCATTGCGGCACGGAACGGGACGGGCGCCGGCAGCGGGAGGTCAGTGCAGCCGGCTGCCCGAGCGGCGGCGCACCACATAGACGACGCCGCCGGACGCTGCCAGGACGAGTACGACGCCTGCGGCGATCTCCGCCGCGTTCATACCACCGATGCTGCCGCCCAGACCGCCCTTGACGCCCTGCGGCTGAGGTGCGGCCGTGCTCGTGGAGCGGATGGTGGGCGTGGCCGCCGCGCCACTGCCGCCGGAGATGGTGAGGTCCGTGGTGCCGGTCTGGTTGTTGCACGTGAACTGGACCGAGTACACGGCACCGCGCCGTGCGTCCAGGTCGACCCTCGCCGTTCCGGTCTGGCGGGGCGGGATGGTCACGGTGTCGAACACGCCCGACGAGGCCGTGGCCGTGGTGCTGCAGCCGGACACGCCCAGCGTGACGGTGCCGCCGGGGGCGACGGTCGAGGGGGTGACGGCGAACGAGAACGGCTGCTTGCGGACGCTGCCGCCGGCGCCGTCGGCGGTGTCGGCCGCCGCGGTGGGAAGGGTCAGGGCGAGGGCGGCCGCTCCCATGAGAGCGGCGGACGCGACGGGTATCGCGCGCATGGCAATCCTCCGGGTCCCCGAGGAGCAGTTGCGGAAGGGTTTTCCACAAGGTCAGGGAATGCACCTCGATGTCCGAAACGCTAGAAGTGCGCATTCACCCCCGCGATCTCAGACGGGCGAATGGGGCACGCTTGTCCCCCGGGTGGCGCACCGGCGGTTCCCCCGGCTTGCGCCACCCGGAGATGTCGTGCTCAGCCGAGGACGTGTGGGAAGAGTTCCGTGAACGGTCCGGGAGCGGCTGAGGGGCCACGTCCGAACGGCGCGTCGAAATCCCAGATCAGGAAGAGCAGGAATGCGATCAGCGCGCTGAAGAGACCCGCCAGCAGCAGTTCCCTGAACGTGCGGCGGATCTGCAGGGTGAAGATCAGGCCGACGGTGACCACGGCACCCGCGACCAGGCCGAACCACACCACCCCGGGCATCGTCGCCTCGGCGCCCTGCCCCCGGGCCCCACGGGCGTCGTCGACCGCCGCCACCTGGTCGACGAGGGGTTGGTACGCCTGACCTTCGTGGTCGTTCCTGGGTACGTAGTCCGTCACGTCCCTGCGCACCTGTTCGAGCAGCCGTGCGCCCTTCTCCGTCAGTTCGCCCTTCTCGACCATGTGGCGCCACTCCGTGTCCACGACGTGCGAGACATAGGCGTCGACGCTGTCCCGGATCCGGGTGCGTGCCTCGGCCGGGTAGACCTCGGCGCGCGCACTCACCTCGTGCAGTGCCTGGGCCTCCTGGCGTACCGAGTCCTCAGCCGCGCCGCGCGCCTCCCAGACGCCCGCGATGGCCAGGCCGAGGACGATCGCGTACACCACGCCGATCATCATCGTCATGTACTCGATGACGTCCGGGGTCTCCGACGGATCGTCGTCGTCACCGACCCGCCGCTGGTTGATGACGGTGATGGCGAGGACGACCGCACACGCCGCGGCCATGGCGAGGGACAGTACGACCCACTCCGACAAGTGAACCTCCGGGAGCTAGCGGGATCGGGGGCGAAGGAACGCCGCGGCGAGCACGGCGGGGGCGGTCACCAGGAGCGTGAGGGAGACCAGCGAGGGTCCGCCTCGCGGCTCCTCGCGCTGGGGCTTTCGGTAGTGGGGGAGGGCGACCGGGGTCGGCCGCGGCGGTGCGGGGCGGGCCTTCGGGCGCGGGGAAGGCGGTGGTGGTGGCGGTGGGGGAGCGGGCTCGATCCGGAGCGGCGCGGGTGCCGGTGGCGGCGGTGGAGGTGGTGGCGGCGGTGGAGGTGGTGGAGGTGGTGGTGGAGGCGGTGGTGGGGGAGGAGGGGGTGGCGGAGGCGGTGGCGGCGGTTCGGGCGCGGGGACCGGGCCCGCCGTGCAGTGGGCGCCGCCGGCGATCGCGACGGAGGAGTCCGGCCCGTTCGGCCCGCCGGGGCCGATCGAGGCGTACGAGCAGGAGTCGGCCGCGGCGGGCAGGGGAGCCGTCAGCAGCCAGGCGAGTGCGGCGGCCGACAGCAGCCGCGCGACGAGCGATCCGTACACGCCGGTGAGCATGATCCATGCGAGGTCCGGACACGCCCCAACGGACGACGATTCGCCTGATGGTGGGGATGTCCGGCAATCGTGTTTACCGCCCCGCGAAGATTTTTTCCGCCGGTCGTTGAACACACCCCGCCTCGCCGCGCGTACCTAGGGCCATGAACGGCGCACCAAGGGCGCCACAACGGACACCGGGCTACGGGAGTTGACATGAAGACCTGGCGGAACGCCTCGCTCGCGGTGACCGCGGCGGCCGTACTCGCGCTGACGACGGCGTGCGGTCAGGAGACGGAGGCGCAGCCGAACGGCCAGGCCGTCGGAGCGGTCAACCCCGCCGGGCAACCGGCCGCCAACAGTGGCTACGGAGCCGGGTACGGTGGTGGTGCGGACGCCGGCGCCGCGGCCGCCAAGCCGAGGACGGCGGGCCAACTCGCCGTGTGGGAGAGCAAGAAGCTCGGCGAGGTGCTCACCGACAGCGACGGCCTGACCCTCTACCGCTTCGACAAGGACTCCGTCGACCCGGTGACGTCCAACTGCAACGGAGACTGCGCGAAGGCGTGGCCGGTGGTGGCCGCGGGCGATGTCACGCCGGCCCCGGGCACCGACGCCTCGCTGATCGGCTCGGTCACCCGTGCCGACGGCACCAAGCAGCTCACCGTCGGCGGCTGGCCGATGTACCGCTATGCGAAGGACAAGAAGCCCGGCGACGCCAACGGACAGGGAGTCGGCGGCACCTGGTTCGCCTCGGCGCCCGACGGGAAGAAGGCGGCGCTCGGCGGAGGTGGCGGCGAGGAAGCCGGCGGCGGCCAGGTGGCCGGCGGCGGTTCCACCGACCTCGCCGGTCTCTCCGTCCGCAAGGACCCGAAGCTCGGCGAGATCGTCGTCGACAAGAACGGAATGACCGTCTACCGCTTCACCAAGGACTCGGCCTGGCCGATGAAGACCGCCTGCACGGGCGCCTGCCTGGAGAAATGGCCGGTCGTCGCGCCCGTCGACAAGAACGACACCGAAGGCATTCTGAAGAAGGGCTTCGTCACCTTCGACCGTCCCGACGGAATCAAGCAGCAGACCATCGACTGCTGGCCGATCTACACCTTCGCGGGCGACAAGAAGCCCGGCGACACCAACGGTCAGGGAGTGGGCGGTACCTGGTTCGCAGTGTCGCCCCAGGGCAAGCCGGTCGGAGCGCCCAAGTAGGTCCCCACGCAGTGCCTCCGGCCACCGGCCCGCCGTCACGCCCCCCGCGTGCGGCGGGTCGGCTGTTTGCGGTGGTTCCTGCCAGCAGGTGCCGGTGGCGTGTGACCAAGAACGGACCGTTAATTTCCGTTTCTGCTCGCTCTCTTGGCGGGCGATCAGTAGCCTCGGCTCGAACACCGGCCGTGCGAATGGCCGTTAATCCCCGTGGCGACTTGTTGGAGACATCAATGGAGCGTCCCGCCTGGGCCCCGCCGGGCATCGACATCTCGGTGCCGAGCGTGTCCCGCATTTACGACTACTACCTGGGCGGCTCGCACAACTTCGAGGTCGACCGTGAAGCCGCCCGGAGGGCCATGCAGTTCCTGCCGGGCCTCCCCAAGATCATGCAGGCGAACCGCGCCTTTATGCGCCGTGCCGTACGCTACGCCGTGAGCGAGGGCGTCAACCAGTTCCTGGACATCGGATCCGGCATACCGACCTTCGGCAACACCCACGAGGTCGCGCAGAAGGCCGACCCCGAGGCGCGGGTGGTGTACGTCGACCACGACCCGGTCGCCGTCGCCCACAGCCGGGCGGTGCTGGAGGGGAACGAGCGGGCCGGGATCGTCCAGGCCGACCTGCGCAAGCCGGCCGACATCCTCGGGGACTCCGAGACCATCCGGCTGCTGGACCTCGAACGGCCCGTGGCCCTGCTGCTCGTGGCCGTCCTCCACTTCCTGGAGGACTCCGACGACCCGCAGCGGTCCGTCGCCGCTCTGCGGGACGCGCTCGCCCCCGGCAGCCTCGTCGTCGTCACCCACGCCTCGTACGAGGGCATTCCGCTGCCCAAGGAGCAGGCGGGCGGCGCCGTCGGGGTCTACGAGGACATCCGCAACCCGCTCGTGATGCGTTCGCGGGAGGAGATCGCACGGTTCTTCGACGGGTTCGAGACGGTCGAGCCCGGACTGGTGTCGATGCCGGACTGGCGACCTGAGACACCGGACGCACAGGAGGACCCGTACGCGTTCTCCGGTTACGCAGGGGTGGGGCGCAAGGCGTGATGACGCCGTCGCAGGCAGCGGGCTCGGCGGCGGGCCCGGACGACCTGGAGGACAGGCTCAGACGGTTCGCGACCATCTGGAGCCGGGCGATCTTCCCGGTCACCGCCACGTCGCTGACCCGTCCCGAGTTCGAAGGGCATCTACTGCCGCTGGCCCGGCAGTTGAGCGATACGCTGCACACGCGGCCGTTCGATCCGGCTGCCGCCCAGCGGGTCGGTGCCGCCCTCGTCGACGCCCACTGCACGGACCCGGACGCCCTCAGCCGAACGCTCGGCGTCATCGACGCCTACCTGGTCCTGTACTGCGGGAACGACCAGGAGCCCGCCGACGACAGCCGGGCCCGCTGCGCCAGACTGCAGCACGCTCTCGCCGCCGGGTACGCCCTCGCGCTGCGGGAGCGCACCCTCACCGAGCAGGAGGCCATCGCGCGGTCGGCGCTGGCGGCACGCAGCGTGGCCATGGAGGCCCTGCACGCCACCGAGACGCGCTTCCGCGCCGTGTTCGAGGACGCGGCGATCGGAATCGGCATCGCCGACCTGGACGGCAACGTCCTGGAGGTCAACGACACGCTCACCCGGATGTTCGGCGGACTGGAGCACCACGTACGCGGACGCAAGGTCAACGAATGGGCACACCCGGAGGACCGCCCGCAGACCTGGAACATGTACGAAGAGCTCGTACGCGGCGAGCGCGACCACTACCGCGTCGAGAAGCCCTTCTACCGCAACGACGGCACGGTGCTCTGGACGAACCTCACCGTCTCGCTGCTGCGGGACGCCGACGGTGTGCCCCAGTACCAGCTGGCGCTGATGGAGGACACCACCGAACGGCGGCTGCTCAACCTCCGGCTGAGGTACGAGGCGACCCACGACGCGCTCACCGGGCTGCCCAACCGGACCCTGTTCTTCGAGCGGCTGGAGAAGGCGCTGGCCGCGGGTGAGGGGGCCCGATTCGGGCTCTGCTACCTCGACCTCGACGGCTTCAAGGCGATCAACGACAGCCTCGGCCACTCGGCGGGCGACCGACTCCTCGTCGAGGTCGCCGACCGGCTGCAGAGCTGCGCCACCGCCCCCGGGGAGATGGTGGCCAGGCTCGGCGGCGACGAGTTCGTCGCTCTGACGACCGGCCGGGAGACCCAGTGCGAGGTGAGCGAACTCGCCGGCCGGATCCTCGCCGCGCTGGCCGCGCCCATCACCCTCGAGGGCCGGGAGATCAGCGTTCGGGGCAGCATCGGGATCGTCGAGGGACCGGCCGGGGAGCGTACCTCGGCGGAGGTGCTGCGCAGCGCGGACATCACCATGTACCGGGCCAAGTCCGCGGGTGGGAACCGCTTCGAGCTCGCCGACCCGGAGGCGGACGCCCGCGCGATCACCCGGCACGGGCTGACCACCGCGCTCCCCGCGGCCCTGGAGCGGGGCGAGTTCTTCATCGAGTACCAGCCGCTGGTGCACCTCGGCGACGGCCGGGTGCACGGTGCGGAGGCGCTGGTGCGCTGGTCGCACCCGCAGCACGGGGTCCTCGGGCCGGACCACTTCATCCCGCTCGCCGAACACACCGGGCTGATCGTGCCGCTGGGCCGGTGGGTCCTGCAGGAGGCCGTGCGGCAGGCGCGATACTGGCACGAGCAGGCCGAACCGGGTTGTTCCGCACCACCGTTGCGGATCAACGTCAATCTGTCCCCGACCCAGCTGCACCACCCTGGCCTGGTCGCCGACACCGTGGACGTACTGGAGCGCTCGGGCCTGCCGCCCGGCGCGCTGTGCCTGGAGGTCACCGAGTCCGCGCTGATCGGAGCCGACGAGGACCTGCTCAAGCCGCTGCGGCAACTCGCCGAGATGGGCGTGGACATCGCGCTCGACGACTTCGGCACGGGCTACTCGAACCTCGCCAACCTGCGGCGGCTCCCGGTGAGCGTGCTGAAGCTGGACCGCTCCTTCACCCAGGGGATGCAGCAGCACCCGGCGGATCCGGTCGACCGGAAGATCGTCGAGGGCATCGTCTCGCTGGCCCACAGCCTGGAGCTGGCGGTGACGGTCGAGGGTGTGGAGACCGGCGTCCAGGCCGAGCAACTGCGAGAGCTGGGCTGTGACACGGCGCAGGGCTGGTACTACGCCCGGCCCGGCCCGCCGGACCGTCTGCACACGCTGTCGCTCGCGGACGCGGTGTAGCCGTTGCCGCGCCGGACCGCCGCGGGACCCCGACCGGGGCGGCGTGCGAGAGGGGAGCCCCCGGGAGCGGGGAGGATCAGGCGTCGAAACGGCCGCGGGAGGCTTCGATGTGCCCGAGGTACCGGTGGGTCCAGTCGCACATCGTGTCAACGGTGTGCCGCAGGGCCAGCCCCGGCTCGGTGAGGCTGTACTCGACCCGCGGCGGCACGGTGGGGTGCACTTTGCGGTCGGCCAGGCCGTTGCGCTCCAGCATGCGCAGGTTCTGGGTGAGCATCTTGTGGCTGATGCCCTCCACCTCGTCGCGCAGTTCACCGAAGCGCAGAGTGCGCTCACCCAGGGCCTCGATGATCAGGAGCGCCCACTTGTTGGCGACGTCCGCGAATATCTCCCGTGCCAGGGAGTCCGCGCGCCGGAGGTCCGCCTCGTCGGGCGAGCCCGTGAACTGCTTGGTCACCATCGGGTTCCCCAGTCACTGAAAAGTGCGTTCTTCCATGTCAGGGGCCAGTCTCCTACGGTTACCGAGTAACCACAAGAGACCGAGGGTGCCCTGTCCGGTGGACCCGGGCCAGGGCGCCCTCGTGAGTCAGGACAAGGAGGCGGGCAGCATGGCCGTCAGACTGGTGAACCCCGGCGGACTGCCGGAGATCGACGCCTACCGTCAGGTGTCGGTCGCGTCCGGGCCGAAACTGGTGCTCGTCGCCGGACAGGTCGCCTGGGACGCCGACGGGGTCACGGTCGGGGAAGGAGATCTCGCCGCCCAGGTCGAGCAGTGCTACCTCAACGTCGGCACCGCGCTGGCCGGGGTCGGGGCCTCGTTCGACGACGTGGCGAAGCTGACGGTGTACGTCGTCGACTGGACCCCCGACAAGATGCCGCTGCTCATGGAGGGCGTCGCCCGGGCGGCCGCGAAGCTCGGGGTCACCCCCGTGCCGCCCGCCACCCTGCTGGGCGTCGCGGCCCTGGACGTGCCCGAGCACCTGGTCGAGATCGAAGCCACCGCGATGATCGACTGAGCAGCGGCAGCGGCAGCGGCAGCGGCAGTGGGGTGAGGGCGGGGAGCGGGAACCGTGAGCCGGCACGTCATGCGTCGGTGGCGGCCGGCTGCTGCCGAGCAGCCGCCCGCGTCCGCAGGAGCAGGCGCTGGAGTTCACGGGCGGCACGCGGCGGCGCAACGTCGCTGCGGTGGGCCAGCGCGATCGTACGGCGCAGGCCGGGGCGGGCGAGGGCGGTGACCCGGAGGTCGCGGCCCGCCTGCGCCGCGACCATGCGGGGGACGACCGCCAGGCCGAGCCCGGCCCTTACGAAGCCGAGCACCGCGTCCATCTCCCCGCCCTCCACCGTGAACGCCGGCTCGAAGCCCTCCGCGCGGCACGCGGCCACCGTGAGCTCACGCAGGTCGTAGCCGTGCCGGAACATCACCAGCGGCTCGCCCTGGAGGTCCGCGATCCGCACCGGCCGGCGCGGTGCCCGGGACGCCGCCGAGGAGACCACCACCAGGTCCTCCTGGAGCAGCTCCACCGTCGTCAGCGCCGGAGACGGAGTCGGCAGTGGCAGCACCACCAGAGCCAGGTCGAGCGCGCCGCGAGCCAGCTCCCGTACCAGGTCGTGCGAGCCGCTCTCCTCGACCAGCAACTCGATCCCCGGGTGGAGATCGTGGAAGACCCGGAGCACGTCCGGGAGCAGACCCGTGCACACACTCGGCGTCGCCCCCAGCCGCACCCGCCCTCGGCGCAGCTGTGCCAGCTCCTGCACCTCGTGCCGGGCGGTGTCCGCGTCGGCGAGGATCCGCCGGGCCAGCGGCAGCAGCGCCTCGCCCGCGTCGGTGAGGGCGATGTTGCCTCGGGCCCGGCTGAACAGCTCGGCCCCCAGCTCCTTCTCCAGCGACCGGATCTGCTGCGACAACGAGGGCTGGGAGACGTGCACCCGCTCCGCGGCCCGGGTGAAGTGCCGGGCCTCCGCGACGGCCACGAAGTACTGGAGCTGCTGGAACTGCATGTGCTACACGATAGCCCCTGGCTATCGAGATCAGCCGGACCATGTCTTGGACCTCTCGACAGCTCGACGCCTAACGTCTGTTTCCATGGCTCTGGCAACGCGGACGGACCGACGGCCGTCCATGACGCGCACGCTCTGGGGATCGACCGTCGGCAAGAAGACGGTGATGGCCGTGACCGGCCTGGTCATGCTCGGCTACCTGGTCGTCCACATGCTGGGCAACCTCAAGATCTTCTTCGGTTCCGGCGAGTTCAACGGCTACGCCCACTGGCTGCGCACCCTGGGCGAGCCCTTCCTCCACCACGAGTGGGCGCTCTGGATCGTCCGCGTCGTCCTCCTCGCCGCCGTCGTACTGCACGGCGTGTCGGCGTACCAGCTCAGCCGGCGGGACATCCGGGCCCGCCCGAGCAAGTACGTCCACAAGCGCCGGCGCGCGAGCTACGCCACCCGCACCATGCGCTGGGGCGGCATCATCCTCGGGCTGTTCATCGTCTGGCACCTGCTGGACCTGACCACGCTCACCGTCAACGAGAACGCCCAGCCGGGCAGGCCCTACGAGAACGTCGTCGCGACCTTCTCCACCCCCTACGGCAACGCCGTCTACCTCACCGCGATGCTCGCCCTCGGCCTGCACGTCCGCCACGGGTTCTGGAGCGCCGCCCAGACCATCGGCGCGGGCAGCGTACGCCGCGACCGCGCCCTCAAGGCGGCGGCCAACGGCCTTGCGCTGGTGCTGACGCTGGGCTTCGTCTCGGTACCCGTCGCCGTCATGACCGGAGTCGTGAGCTGACATGAGTTACCCCAACTACCGGACCGGCGCGCCCATCGCCGACACCAGGGCGCCCGACGGTCCCATCGCCGACCGCTGGGACCGCCGCCGCTTCGAGGCCAAACTGGTCAACCCGGCCAACCGGCGCAAGCACACCGTGATCGTCGTCGGCACGGGCCTCGCCGGCGGCTCGGCCGGCGCGACCCTCGCCGAACAGGGCTACCACGTGGTCCAGTTCTGCTACCAGGACTCCCCGCGCCGAGCCCACTCCATCGCCGCCCAGGGCGGCATCAACGCGGCCAAGAACTACCGCAACGACGGCGACTCCGTCCACCGCCTCTTCTACGACACCGTCAAGGGCGGCGACTTCCGGGCACGGGAGTCCAACGTCCACCGGCTCGCCCAGATCTCCGTCGAGATCATCGACCAGTGCGTCGCCCAGGGAGTGCCCTTCGCCCGGGAGTACGGCGGTCTGCTGGACACCCGCTCCTTCGGCGGCGTCCAGGTCTCCCGTACGTTCTACGCCCGCGGCCAGACCGGCCAGCAACTGCTGCTCGGCGCCTACCAGGCGCTGTCCCGGCAGATCGCGGCGGGCAACGTCGAGATGCACCCGCGCACCGAGATGCTGGACCTGATCGTCGTCGACGGGCGGGCCCGCGGCATCGTGGCCCGTGACCTGGTCACGGGCCGGGTCGACGCGTTCTTCGCCGACGCCGTCGTCCTGGCCAGCGGCGGCTACGGCAACGTCTTCTACCTGTCGACGAACGCGATGAACTCCAACGCCACCGCCGTCTGGCGGGCCCACCGGCGCGGCGCCTACTTCGCCAACCCCTGCTTCACCCAGATCCACCCCACCTGCATCCCGCGCACCGGCGACCACCAGTCCAAGCTGACGCTGATGAGCGAATCGCTGCGCAACGACGGCCGGATCTGGGTGCCGAAGGCCAAGGGCGACACCCGCCCCGCCGGCGAGATCCCCGAGGACGAGCGCGACTACTACCTCGAGCGCATCTACCCGTCCTTCGGCAACCTCGTCCCACGCGACATCGCCTCCCGCGCGGCGAAGAACGTCTGCGACGAGGGCCGCGGTGTCGGCCCCGGCGGCCAGGGCGTGTACCTCGACTTCGCGGACGCGATCCGCCGCATGGGCCGGGCCGAGGTCGAGGAGAAGTACGGCAACCTCTTCGACATGTACGAGCGGATCACCGCGGAGAACCCGTACGAGGTGCCGATGCGGATCTATCCGGCCGTGCACTACACCATGGGCGGTCTGTGGGTCGACTACGACCTCCAGACCACCGTGCCCGGACTGTTCGCGATCGGCGAGGCCAACTTCTCCGACCACGGAGCCAACCGGCTCGGCGCCTCCGCGCTGATGCAGGGCCTCGCCGACGGCTACTTCGTCCTGCCGTCGACCGTCAACGACTATCTGGCCCGCCACCCGCACGCGGAGGCCGTGGACGCGGAGCACCCCGCGGTCGCGGCGGCGCTCGCCGAGACCGAGGACCGGCTGAACCTGCTGCTCTCCGTCGGCGGGGACCGTACGCCGGACTCGTTCCACCGCGAGATCGGCGAGCTGATGTGGGAGTTCTGCGGTATGGCCCGCACCGGCGCCGGGCTGCGCAAGGCACTCGACCGGATCCCGCGGATACGCGAGGAGTTCTGGCGCCGGATCAAGGTGCCCGGTACGGGGGAGGAGCTCAACCAGTCGCTGGAGAAGGCGAACCGTGTCGTCGACTACCTGGAACTGGCCGAGCTGATGTGCCTCGACGCACTGCACCGGTCGGAGTCCTGCGGCGGCCACTTCCGGGAGGAGTCCCAGACCGCGGACGGCGAGGCGGAGCGCAGGGACGAGGAGTTCTCCTACGCCGCCGCCTGGGAGTTCACCCGCACCGGCGCCGCGCCCGTCCTGCACAAGGAAGACCTCGTCTTCGAGTACGTCCACCCCACCCAGCGGAGCTACGCATGAAGCTCAGACTGCGCGTCTGGCGCCAGAAGAACGCCGACGCACCCGGCGCCATGGTCACCTACGAGGTCGACGGCGTCTCCCAGGACATGTCGTTCCTGGAGATGCTCGACACCCTCAACGAGGAACTCCTCCTGAGCGGGGAGGAGCCGATCGCCTTCGACCACGACTGCCGTGAGGGCATCTGCGGGGCCTGCTCGCTGGTCATCAACGGCGACGCGCACGGCCCGGAACGCACCACCACCTGCCAGCTCCACATGCGCTCGTTCGAGGACGGCGACACGATCGACGTCGAGCCGTGGCGCGCCTCCGCCTTCCCGGTGGTGAGGGACCTGGTCGTGGACCGTTCGGCCTTCGACCGGATCATCCAGGCCGGCGGCTACGTCTCCGTCCCGACCGGCTCCGCGCCGGAGGCGCACGCCGTGCCGGTCCCCAAGGCCGACGCCGACTCCGCCTTCGAGCACGCCGAATGCATCGGCTGCGGGGCGTGTGTGGCAGCCTGCCCCAACGGCTCGGCGATGCTCTTCACCTCGGCGAAGATCAACCATCTCAATGTGCTCCCGCAGGGCGCGCCGGAACGCGAGACCCGGGTCCTCGACATGGTCGCGGCCATGGACGACGAGGGTTTCGGCGGCTGCACCCTCACGGGCGAGTGCGCGACGGCCTGCCCGAAGGGCATCCCGCTCCCGTCGATCACCGCGATGAACCGCGAGTGGCTGCGCGCCGCGCGCAAGGTGAAGCGGTAGGGGCGGGAGCGCCGCCCGCACCGGGTGGTGCGTGCACCCGGCCGGGCACCACGCGGCCCGCGGGGCGGCCGGGGTGCGGGCGGCAGACCACCGCCCCGGCCCAGCCCGGCGGAGTGTCCGCGCGGGGCGCGCGTCAGTCCGTGAAGGACCCGTGACGGCCCGCGCCCTCGGCGAAGCGGTTCGCGCCCGACCGGGTCTCGCCGGCGGTCAGGGGCACGAGACCGTGCCGGTACTCGCGGGCGAGCGCCTCGGGTTCGGGCAGGCCGTGCTGTTCGAGTACGGACAGCCGGTCGTGGCGCAGGCACAGCCGGGGGAAGGCGGCGATCTCGTGGGCGAGCCGCTCGGCGGCGCGGCGGGACTCCCCGCGCGGGACGAGCCGGTTGGCGAGACCGATGTCGTGGGCCTCGGTCGCCGGCACGGGACGACCGGTGAGTACCAGGTCCATGGCCCGGCTCTCCCCGATGAGCCGCGGGAGCCGCACCGTGCCGCCGTCGATCAGCGGAACGCCCCAGCGGCGGCAGAACACCCCGAAGACCGCGTCCTGTTCGGCCACGCGCAGATCGCACCAGAGGGCGAGCTCCAGGCCGCCTGCCACGGCGTGGCCGGAGACCGCGGCGATCACGGGCTTGCTCAGCCGCATCCGGGTCGGGCCCATCGGGCCGTCGCCGTCAGCGGTGACCGTGTTGCCGCGCTCGCCGCCGACGGCCTTGAGGTCGGCGCCCGCGCAGAACGTGCCGCCCTCGCCCCACAGCACGGCGACCGCGGCGTCCTCGTCCGCCTCGAACCGCCGGAAAGCGTCGGCCAGCAGTGCCGCGGTCGGGCCGTCCACGGCGTTGCGCACCTCGGGGCGGTTCAGGACGACGGTGAGGACGGGGCCGTCGCGCTCGATCCGTACGGCCTGGTTGTCACCCATTGTTGGTCCTCTCGCCGATGTGCCCGCCCGGGCCCGGTCGAGGATCCTCCCGGGGCCCCGGCGGCGGCACAACCCCCGGGGACGATCGAGGCGCTTGCACGGGGGCGTTCAGGCTGATGCTCTTGGCATATTTTCCGGACAGATTTTCCCTGTGATGCCGGGCACGTCGGATGGCTGAGCCGTGAAGATCTTTCACACGACTGTCACATTCGGCCGCGCTTCTTGCGTCCAGAGGGTGCGCAAAGGCCGCAAACAGCAAGATCAACGCCGTTCAAACCTGCACTGTGTGTGGCGGGTTGTCCGTATGACGGCCAACCCGTCCCCCTCGACTACTGCCCTGCGCCGGGCGGCCTGTAGGCATGGTCGCGGCGCTTCCGGCCCGACCACCGGAACCGCCTTTCCACCACATCGACTTGGGGGTAAAGCATGTCCGGAATCACCCGCCGCCAGGCGCTGGGCGTCGCCGCGGGCGCCGCCGCCGGCCTCGCCGCGGCCGGTGCCGCGCACGCCGCGGTGCAGCGGACCGAACCGCGGGCGCACGGCGACCAGGGCGCCACCGCCGTACCGGGCTCGTTCGACGAGGTCTACAAGGGCCGCCGTATACAAGGCGGTCCCACGCACGACGGCGGTCACGGGGGCGGGCACCACGGCGGACACGGCGCCGGCTACACCGTCCGCATAGACGGCGAGGAGCTGCACGTCATGCGGAACGCGGACGGCACCTGGATCAGTGTCATCAACCACTACGAGCCACGGGCCACCCCGAAGGCTCTGGCCCGCGCGGCCGTCACCGAACTCCAGGGCGCCGCCCTCGTCCCGCTCGCCCTCGGCTGAACCGGAGCACCACCGCCATGACCGTACGCAAGAACCAGGCCCAGCTCACCGCCGACGAGAAGCGGCGTTTCGTCAACGCCCTGCTCGCCCTCAAGCGGAACGGGCAGTACGACTCCTTCGTCACCACACACAACGCCTTCATCATGAGCGACACCGACAACGGAGACCGCGTGGGTCACCGCTCGCCGTCGTTCCTCCCGTGGCACCGCAGATTCCTCATCCAGTTCGAGCAGGCACTGCAGTCCGTCGACCCGTCCGTGGCACTGCCCTACTGGGACTGGACGGCCGACCGCAGCACCGCCTCCTCGCTGTGGGCCGCCGACTTCCTCGGCGGCACCGGGCGCGCCCGTGACGGGCAGGTCATGGACGGACCCTTCGCGGCCGCGTCGGGCGGCTGGACCGTCAACGTCCGCGTCGACGGCCGCAACTTCCTCCGCCGCGCCCTGGGTTCGGGCGGCCGTCAGCTGCCGACCAGGGCCGAGGTCGACTCCGTCCTGGCGATGTCCACCTACGACGCCCCGCCGTGGAACAGTTCCTCGGACGGTTTCCGCAACCACCTCGAGGGCTGGCGCGGCGTCAATCTGCACAACCGCGTCCATGTGTGGGTCGGCGGCCAGATGGCGACCGGCGTCTCCCCGAACGACCCGGTCTTCTGGCTCCACCACGCCTTCATCGACAGGCTCTGGTCCGAGTGGCAGCGGCGCCACCCCGACTCCCCCTACCTGCCCGCCGCCGGCACTCCGAACGTCGTGGACCTCCGGGACACCATGCGCCCGTGGAACGACGTGACTCCGGCGGACATGCTCGACCACCGGCCGTACTACACGTACGACACGGCCGCCTGACACCGGTCGCCGGGCTCGGGCCCGGCTGACGCTGCCGTGGCGCCGGCCGGTGACCGCCCGTCACCGGCCGGCGCGCGAAACCCGGAACGTCCGGCAGCTCACCCGGGCTCTCGCTGTCCAGCCGGGCCCGGACGGACGGCGATCGCCCCCCGGGGACCCGTCCCGCGCAGGTCGGGAACGGGCTCCCTCGACGCCGGGAGGGCGGCCGGGAGCGGGCGCTATCGGCGCCCGAGCCAGTCCCCGTAGTACGTCGGGCCCAGGTCTGAGTCCTCCGGCGCGACCAGCACGTCCCCCGCCACCAGCGCGTACAGACCCGCCTCGTCGTCGGTGACCACGGTGCGCCCGTCGGGTCGGGCGGCCAGAGTGACACGTCCCAGCTCGTCCAGGGGGAACACCTCGGGGCCGCCGACGTTGCGGATGCCCTGCAACGGGGTGCCGGACGCGGCGCCCACGACCGCCGCGGACACATCGGAGGCGGCGATCGGCTGCAGGGGGGTTCGCGGCAGCCGGACGACGTCGCCGTCGGTCGTCCAGGACATGATCGGTTCGACGAACTCGAAGAACTGCGTCGCCCGCACGATCGAGTACGGGGTGCGCCCGCTCGCGACGACGTTCTCCTGTGCGGTCTTGGCCCGGAAGTAGTCGAGCTGGGGCACCCGGTCCACGCCGACGATCGAGAGAATCACCAGATGGCGGACGCCGGCCTCCTCGGCCGCGGCCCCGACCGCGTTCGCGGAGGTCTCGAAGAAGTCGATGGAGGAGGCGTCGAACACGGGGGAGTTCGTCAGGTTGATCACCACGTCGGAGCCGGAGAAGGCCTCCCGCAGGCCCTCGCCGCTGACCACGTCGACCCCGGTGGAGCGCGTGGCGGGTACGACGTCGTGCCCGGCCGCCGTCAGCCGCTCGACCGATCGGGAGCCGATCCGGCCGCTTGCCCCCAGGACTGTGAACTTCATGGCGCACCTTTCGTCGGCCGCTCCCGTCCCCGAGGCGTCACCGCGGCGACGGCTCGAAACGTCCGGCCTGTCGTCGACCGGGCCGACCCCTTGCGGGCCGAGCGGACGCCCGGCGCCGGGCCCTCGCCGCTCACAGGGGCCCGTCGGCGCCCCGACGCGCACTGCGCGGCCGGAGTTCGAGCGGCTCCCGACGGGAGCCGTCACCCGTGACCACCGTACGCCCCACCGCATGACGGCCGCAGTGCGGACGGAGGGGCCGGAGCGGGCCGATGACCGGAGGCAGCCGTCGGGCGGCGCCGGGAAGGAGTGACGGCGGTGCCGGCGACCGGGCGACGGGGGGTGGCGGGTCCGTGGACGGAGTAGTCTGACGTCGTACGCCTGTCCGCTTTCCGCGCGCCGCGCCGCGCCGGACCGCGGCAGGCGGTAGCCCGACTCACGCGACGAGACGACATCCGGGCCGGATCGGCCGAGGCGTTGTGCGTGGCGCGGCCACCCCTTGGCACGACGATCGGCTCTCCGTGCCGGCTCGCCCACACGGAGGTGGCGTGATGGCGAACGACGAGCCGGTGGCCGGAGCCCCGGCGCACCAGGGGCACCGGTCCGACGCGTGGAAGACCGCGGTCACCGTGCTCCAGGAGGCGAAACCGCCTTCCGTCCCCGAGGGTGCGCACGTCATGACCCTGCGGGTGGAGTTTCCTCCCGGGGACCCCGGCACACCGCCCCACCGGCACCTCGGACCTGCCTTCGGCTATGTGGTGGAGGGCGAGATGGTCTTCGAGCTGGAAGGGGAGCCCGAGAGGGTGGTCCGGGCGGGGGAGGCGTTCTGGGAGCCCGGCGGTGACGTGATCCACTACCAGGACGGCAACCACCGCGACGACGTGCCGGTCAGGTTCGTCGTCACGATGATGTGCGTCCCCGACAAGCCCATGCTCGTCCTCGTCGAGGAGGACGAACTGGAGCAGCGCAAGGACAGGCGGGCGCCCAGACCGTCCTGACGGCCGTTCGGTGTGCCGGTGGGCCGTACCCTTGGGGCCCGTGACGCAGCAGACGCAGACGAACCCGGGTGGCAGGCCGCTCGCGGTCTTCGACCTGGACGGGACCCTCGCCGAAACCGGCCACCGGCAGCACTTCCTGGAGCGCAGGCCGCGCGACTGGGCGGGCTTCTTCGCCGCGGCACCGGACGACGCACCGCTCCCGCAGGGGCTGCGACTGGTCGCGGAGGTCGCGGGGGAGTGCGAGGTGGGGTACCTCACCGGCCGTCCCGAGCGCTGCCGCGCGGACACCGTGGAGTGGTTGGAGCGCCACGGCCTGCCCCTCGGCAGCATCTGGATGAGGCGCGACCACGACCGCCGCCCGGCGCGTACGACCAAGCTGGAGGTCCTGCGGCGCCTCGGGCGCACCCGGGAGATCCGGATGCTCGTCGACGACGACGAACTCGTCTGCGACGCGGCGGAACACGCGGGATTCCGCGTCGTACGGGCCCGCTGGGCCACGACCTCCACGGCGGTGCGGGCGGCCCAGCAGACGCAGGGTCGTACCTGACGGAGGGTCGCACCCGGGACGTACCCGGGGCGTACACGACGGAGGCGACCGCCACACGGTCCGCGCGCACGGCCGGTCGTCCGGACCGGCGGCGCGGCGGCACACCGGCGCGCATCGCGCCCAGCCCGGCCACGTGGCGTGTGTCACGCAACCGGTCCGGTCGGTGGGGGCCCGTGGATCCATGAGGGTCCGTGCGGCCGGTCGGGTGACGGTGTCAGCCCGCGCCCTCCGCGTCCTCGATCCGGAACCCGACCTTCAGGCCGACCTGAAAGTGCTCGATCTCGCCGTTCGCGATGTTGCCGCGCACCTGTGTCACCTCGAACCAGTCGAGGCCGCGCAGTGTCTGCCCGGCTCGGGCGATGCCGTTCCGGATGGCCTGGTCGACGCCCTCGTGCGAAGTGCCGACGATCTCGGTGACCCGGTAGGTGTGGTGGGACATGAGGGCCGTTCTCCTCTCAGCCGTGTCGCTGGCTCCACTCCACCGTGCCCCAGCCCGTCCGGCTCCGCGAGACATCGGGACTTGACCCCCGAACTTGGTCCAGACCAAAATTCCACAGGCAACCGTCGCGAATCCCGTTCGTTCCCCCCATGTCGTGTGCACTTCCCCGTGCCCTCACGCAAAAGGTGACCTACGTGATGAACCGTTTCCTGGCCGGTGCCGTCGCCGCCGTGTCCGCAACCGCCCTCACGGCGTGCGGGCTTCTCCCGGGCGGCGGGTCCGGCGACCGTACGGTCACCGTCTGGCTGATGAAGGACAGCGTCTCCGACGACTTCCTCGAGCGTTTCGTCACCGAGTTCGAGCAGACCCACCCCGGAGTCCGGCTGGACGTCACCTTCCAGGAGTGGACCGGCATCGGGAAGAAGGTCCTCGCGGCGCTGGAGAGCGACGACGCCCCCGACGTCATCGAGGTCGGCAACACCCAGGTCGCCCAGTACGCCGAGAGTGAGGGGCTCCTCGATCTCACCCTGGAGTCCGTCCGCGACCTCGGCGGCGAGGACTGGCTGCCGGGGCTCGCCGAGCCGGGCCGGGTGCACGGTACGCAGTACGGCATCCCCTGGTACGCGGCCAACCGCGTCGTCGTCTACAACAAGGACCTCTTCAAGGAGGCCGGGATCGGCCGCCCTCCCAGGACCCGCGCCGAGTGGCTCGAGGACACCGAGAGGCTCAACACCGGGGGAACGCAGGGCATATACCTCTCCGGACAGGACTGGTACACCCTCGCCGGCTTCGTCTGGGACGAGGGCGGCGACCTCGCCGCCGACCGGGGCGGCGTCTGGCAGGGCACCCTGCACGAGCCCGCAGCCGTCCGCGGGATGACCTTCTACAAAAAGCTCCAGGCTCTCGGGGACGGGCCCGCTGACGCCGATGAGATGACCCCGCCGCAGACCGGGGTCTTCGCCGAGGGCGATGTCGCCCAGATCATCGCGACCCCGTCCGCCGCCACCCTGGTCGTGAAGGAGAACCCGGCGCTCGAAGGCAGGCTCGGCTTCTTCCCCGTCCCCGGGAAGTCCGCCGGGAAGCCCGGTGCCGTGTTCACCGGCGGCTCCGACCTGATCATCCCCGAGAAGGCCGGGGAGCGCGCCGCCGCGATCGAGGTGGTCAAGGCGCTGGCGGGGGAACGCTGGCAGACCGATCTCGCGAGGACCATGAGCTACGTGCCCAACAAGACCGGCCTCGCCTCCGTCGTCGAGGGCCAGGAGGGCACCGCCGCGATGGCCGCCGGTGCCGCAC
This sequence comes from Streptomyces sp. NPDC049887, assembly GCF_040656535.1. Taxonomy (NCBI): domain Bacteria; kingdom Bacillati; phylum Actinomycetota; class Actinomycetes; order Kitasatosporales; family Streptomycetaceae; genus Streptomyces; species Streptomyces sp. NPDC049887. The sequence goes on from NZ_JBFAMM010000031.1 coordinate 33,069, forward strand.
AGGGACGGGCCACGCCGAACTCGCCGCAGTGGGCCGAGGTCGAGGAGGACAACCCGATCAAGCCGTACATGACCGCGGTGCTGGGCGGCGCCGAACCCGCCACCGCGGGCCTGGCCGCCTCCGAGCGCATCACCGCCGCCCTCGCCGGCAGCTGAGCCGGGCCCCTCGTCCCCCGATCCCGCGTCGGCCGGGTCCGCCGTGCGACAAGGACCCGGCGCATCCGCCGCACCACGAGAGGGGAGGATCGCCGCGAACGTCATCGCCAGGTCCGCACCGGCCACCGTCGCCGCGGGCGTGCTCACCCTCGAAGGCGCGGCGGTCGCCGGCGCACAGGCGAAGACGGCAGCGCCCACGCGCGCCGTGGCCTCGCTGCCTGAGCCGAAGGCCCGCGCCGGGGACGTCGCTGCGGCCTCGCTGCCCGAGCCGAAGGCCGGTGCCCCGGACGGAGCGGTCGCGTCCGCGCCGGAGTCCGTCGCCGAGGCGCTCCCCCGGCCGAACGAGCCGAGGTGTGCCACGAAGCGGCCATCCCCCGCCGCTGTGCTTCCCCACCGCCCGCCGTCCCGCCCCCGTACGGGGAGGGCGGGCGTTAAGACGGCGCACATCCCCGCTCCGCACCGCCGTCATGTCGAATCCAGCCGGTCACGGAATTAGTTAGGGGCCGGACCGCCGCAGCCGAGGTCCGGTCCCACCGTTCCGGCAGAGGAGACCGCCATGCCCGCATCGCCAGCCGTCGTCCCCGCCCCCCTCGTGGCCACCGAACCCCGCTACGTGGTGTCGCTCGCCAGGGACCAGGAGGACGTACGGGCCGCGCAGCGGTTGCGCCACCAGGTGTTCGCCGGGGAGATGGGCGCCCGCCTCGAAGGCCCCGAACCCGGGCTGGACGTCGACGCCTTCGACGCGTACTGCGACCACATCCTGGTGCGCCACGAGGACACCGGCGAGGTCGTCGGCACCTACCGCGTGCTGACGCCCGAGCGCGCCCGGGTCGCCGGACGGCTCTACTCCGAGACCGAGTTCGACCTGTCCCGGCTCGCCCCCATCCGCGACGACCTGGTCGAGGTGGGCCGCTCCTGCGTCCACCCCGCCCACCGCAACGGTGCCGTCATCGCCCTCGTCTGGGCCGGGCTCGCCCGGTACATGACCCGCACCGGCCACACCTGGCTGTCCGGATGCTGCTCGGTGCCGCTCGCCGACGGCGGCGGGCTCGCGGCCGCGACCTGGGACGCCGTCAAGGCCAAGCACCTCGCGCCGGAGGACTACTGGGTCACTCCGCACAGGCTCTGGAGCGCCGACGGCATCGCCCGCCCCGAGGGCCGCACCGAGCTCCCGCCGCTGCTGCGGGGCTACCTCCGTCTCGGCGCCTGGATCTGCGGTGCGCCCGCCCACGACCCCGACTTCGGCGTCGCCGACCTCTACGTGCTGCTGTCACTGCGCCGTACCAACCCCCGCTACCTGCGCCACTTCCTCTCCCTGGCTCCGGTGAAATGAGCGTCTGGCTGCCCACCGCTCCCTGCACGCCCGCCGACTGCGCGTTCCCGCGGTGGCCGGCCGTGCGCCGGACCACCGCGGTCCTCCGCCTGGTCGCCGGTACGACGGCGGTCCTCGCGGGCGTCGTGCTCGCCCCGGCGGCGATCCCCCTGAGACCGGCCGGCCGCGCCCGTCTCGTCGGGCTGTGGTGCCGCGCGGTGATGCGGGCCTTCGGCGTACGGATCCGGGTGACGGGGGCCGTGCCGGGGCGGCGGGTGCCCGAGTGTTCCGGGCCGGGCACCCTCGTCGTCCCCAACCACATCTCCTGGCTGGACATCCCGCTCGTCGCCTCGGTCCTGCCGGGGCGGATGCTGGCCAAGCGCGAGGTGCGTCGGTGGCCCGTGCTCGGCCCGCTCGCCCGGTTCGGGGGCACCCTGTTCGTCGACCGCGACCGGCTGCGGGAACTCCCCGGCGTCGTCGCGGCCGTGGCCGGTGCGCTCCGGCGCGGTTCGCGGGTGATCGTCTTCCCCGAGGGCTCGACCTGGTGCGGCCGGGAGCGGGGCCGCTTCCGGCACGCCGCGTTCCAGGCGGCCCTGGATGCCGGCGCGGCCGTACAGCCCGTGCGGATCGCCTACCGGCCGGTGGGAGCGGCCGCGTTCGTCGGTGACGACGCGCTGGGCGCCTCGCTCTGGCGGGTCGCGGCCACCGCCGGGCTGACGGCGGAGATCACGGTCCTGCCGCCGATCCCCGCCTCCGCCCACCCCGACCGGCGGGCACTGGCCGGTGCCGCCCATCACGCCCTCGGTGGGGCGGCGGCGCCCCAGGGCGCCACCGCCCCGCACCAGGCGGTTCCAGGGCCCCGAAGGGGCCCCGTTCAGACCGCGGTCGACAGGGACAGCGCGAACCTGCCCTCGGGGTCCGTCCACCACTCGGTGAGCTTCATCCCGGCGGCCGCGAGCTCCGAACGAACCCCCTCCTGACGGAACTTCGCCGACACCTCCGTACGGATCTCCTCGCCCGTCTCGAACGGAACGACGAGGTCCAGCTCCCGGATCCGCACCTTCGTCGCCTCGCGTGCGCGCAGGCGCATCTCGATCCACTCCTCCCGCGCGTTCCAGACGGCCACGTGGTCGAAGCCGTCCAGCGGGAAGTCCGCGCCCAACTCCCGGTTGACCACGGCGAGCACGTTCTTGTTGAACTCCGCCGTGACGCCCGCCGCGTCGTCGTACGCGGCCACCAGCACCCCCTCGTCCTTCACGAGGTCCGTGCCGAGCAGCAGCGCGTCCCCGGGCGACAGGAGCGCGCGCACGGACCGCAGGAAGTCCGCGCGTTCGCCGGGCAGCAGATTGCCGATCGTGCCGCCGAGGAAGGCGACCAGTCGGGGGCCAGGGGTGTCCGGCAGAGCCAGTACCCGGGTGAAGTCCGCGACCAGCGCGTGCACATGGAGCCCGGGACGGTCCGCCGGCAGCGACTCGCCGGCCCCGGTCAGTGCGCTCTCGCTCACGTCCACGGGTACGTAGCTGTGCAGTTCCGGCAGGGCGTCCAGCAGGAAACGGGTCTTCTCCGACGAGCCGGAGCCGAGTTCCACCAGGGTGCGGGCGCCGGTCGCGGCGGCGATGTCCCGTGCCCGGCCGGCGAGGATCTCCCGCTCGGCACGCGTCGGGTAGTACTCGGGAAGCCGGGTGATCTCCTCGAACAGCTCGCTGCCGCGGGCGTCGTAGAACCACTTCGGCGGCAGCTCCTTGGGGCTGTGGGTCAGGCCGTGCTGCACATCGGCGCGCAGCGCGGCACTCGTGGCGTCCTCGGGCAGGGTGCGGGTCAGCTGGAACGGGCTCACGCGGACGGCTCCTTGAGCGGGGTCAGTAGTACGTCGGTGCGGGTCGCCGTGAGCAGCGCTCGGTCGGGTACCTCGCACCATCGGGGATCGTCGTCGTACGGCTCCGACGCCACGACCGTGCCCCGGCCGGGTTCGGCCAGGTACCAGAGCGTGTCGCCCCAGGCGGTCGCGGCGATCGTCACACCGTCGGTCAGCAGCAGGTTGAGCCGGGAGTCCGGCGCGGCCCGGGCCACGTCGAGCACGGTGTCGGCCACGGCCTGCCCCGGTTCGTCACCGTCCCGCAGCCGGTGCAGCACCAGCGCCCACACCAGGGCGGAGTCGCAGCGCGCCTCCAGCGACAGCAGTTCCGTCGCTGGCAGTGCGGCGGCGAGCGCGGCCACGCTGCCGGGCCAGCCCCGCACGGCGCCGTTGTGGCTGAACAGCCAGGGTCCGGCGGCGAACGGGGCGGCCGCCGCCTCGCCGTCCGCACCGGCCTCGGTGGCGTCGCGGACGGCGGCCAGCAGCGCCTCGCTGCGGACCACCCGGACGAGATCGGCGAAGGACGGATCGGCCCAGACCGGCCCGGCGCGCCGGTAGCGCGCCGGTACCGGGTCGCCCTCGGCGTACCAGCCCACCCCGAATCCGTCCGCGTTCACCGTCCCGTACCGCTGCCGGCGGGGCGCCCACGACTGCCGCAGCAGCGCGTGCGGAGGCCGAACCAGCAGCTCGCCCAGTCCCGTGGGCCGCCCCAGAAAGGCGATATGACGGCACATCAGACGTCCCGCGCGGTACGGAACCCGGAGAAGATCTGCCGGCGCACCGGAAGGTCCCAGTTGCGGAAGGTGCCCCGGCAGGCCACGGCGTCCACCGCGAACGAGCCGCCCCGCAGCACCTTGTACCCGGGGCCGAAGAACACCTCCGAGTACTCGCGGTAGGGGAACGCCGCGAAACCCGGGTACGGCAGGAAGTCGCTCGACGTCCACTCCCACACGTCGCCGATCAGCTGCCGCACCCCGAGCGGTGAGGCACCCTCCGGGTACGCCCCGGCGGGCGCGGGCCGCAGGTGCCGCTGCCCCAGGTTCGCCCGCTCGGGCGTCGGGTCCTCGTCGCCCCACGGATAGCGCCGTGAACGGCCGGACGCGGGGTCGTGCCGGGCGGCCTTCTCCCACTCGGCCTCCGTCGGCAGCCGCCGTCCCGCCCAGCGCGCGTAGGCGTCCGCCTCGTACCAGCTGACGTGCAGCACCGGTTCGTCCTCGGGCACCGGCTCGGTCACCCCGAACCGGCGGCGCAGCCACTCACCGCCCTCGCGCCGCCAGAACAGCGGTGCGCCGATGTGGTGCCTGCGGATCTGCTCCCAGCCCTCGGGCGCCCACCAGCGCTCGTCGGTGTAGCCGCCGTCCGCGACGAACGCCTGGAACGCGCCGTTGGTGACGGGGGTGGTGTCGATGTGGAACGCGTCCAGGTGGCGGTGGTGCGCGGGCCGTTCGTTGTCCAGCGCCCACGGCTCGGCGGAGGTGCCCATCGTGAACGGGCCCGCGGGCACCAGCACTTCGGCCGGCAGCCCGGCCGTGCCGCCGCCGGGTGGCTCCGGTGCGTCGAGCGCCGCCGGTCCGCGCCGCAACTGGTGGGTGATCAGCATCGTCTCGTCGTGCTGCTGCTCGTGCTGCGCGATCATCCCGAAGGCGAAGGCGGCGTCCACGAGCGGGCTGCCGTGCAGGGGGTGCGCCTCCAGGACGTCCAGCACCCGGCCGCGGATGTCGGAGGCGTACGTCCGGGACTCGGCGGGGGACAGCAGCGGCAGGGTCGGGCGCTCGGCACGCGGGTGCTCGAAGGCGTCGTACACCGAGTCGATCTCGGGCCGGATCGCGTCCCGTCCGGCGACGGCCCGCAGGAGCCACTGCTCCTCCTGGTTGCCGATGTGCGCCAGGTCCCAGACGAGTGGGGACATCAGGGGCGAGTGCTGGGCGGTGAGCTCGTCGTCCTCGACGCACTCCGTCAGCAGCCTGGTGCGGGCCCGGGCCGTGGTGAGCGCGTCCAGGGCGCGCTTCCTGAGCGCGTCGTCCGTGGCCACCGGGGTCTCGGTCATGAGCTGGTCTCCTTGCTGAGGAGCGAGAAGTCGTCGGCCGGGCAGCGGCCGGGCAGGACATGGCGCTCGTGGAAGGCGGCGACCGCGTCCCGTACGGCCTCCGAGGCGCCCAGCCGGGGCAGGGCCTCCAGGGCGACGGCGAAGCAGCTGACGGCCGCACCGTGCAGTTCGGGGTCGGTGAGTCCGTTGCGCGCGGCGCTCTGCCAGAGGGGGTTGCGGGGCGCGGGCCGGGCGCCGGCGGTCTCGGCGAGCGGCTTGACGGTGCGGTAGGCGGTCTCCGCGGCCTCCGGGTCGTCGAAGAGCGCCATGGTGACGGCGAGCGGAACCATCCACCCCGTCTCTCCCGACTGCGCGTCGATCATGCGCAGTTCGAGATGTCCGCGCGGTCGCACCGGCGGGAAGAGCGTGGTCATGTGGTACTCGAGGTCGGCGCGGGTGGGCGGCCGGGGCTTCCCGGACCGGATCCAGTGCCGGAACGTCAGTCCGTCCGGCACCGGCCAGGGCCCGTCCGCGGCCCGTATGCACATGACCGGAGTGTCCAGCACGTGTGCGGCCCAGGCTTCGCGCGGCGGTACGCCGGTGGGCGGTGCCAGGGCCCGCGCCGGGTCCAGGCCGGCCCAGAGCGACTGCCGGGTCGAGCGCCATCCGGTGGGTCCGCCCGCCCCGGCCGGGGAATTGGCGAAGGCCGCGACGAGCACCGCTCCCAGCAGGTGCGCCAGCTGCCAGCGGCGGCCGAGGCCGAGCGGGCCGGGCTCCTCGTACCCGGCGTCCAGGCACACCTGGACGGACGCGGAGGAGCACATCATGGACCGGCCGGCGGGGCCGGTGCGGTCGAGGCACGCCTCCATGGCGTCGTACCGCGGCTCGCGCAGCAGCCGGCGGGGTGGGTTCCAGGGGTCGTGACCGTAGCCGGTCAGAGTCAGCCCGGAGCGGGCGAGTGCGGTCCGGACGGTGGCCAGGTCGGCCGCCGTGGAGTCGATGCACTCCATCAGCGAAGCGGCGGGCGGCGAGCTGAGCTCCAGCTGCCCGCCCGGTTCGAAGGTGAGCGCCGAACCGAGCGCCAGGCTCCGGAGTCCGGCGAAGGCCCGGTCGAGACGGGCCTCGTCGACGGGCAGTTGCGGCAGGTGCAGGTCGTGCACGAGCCATTCCAGCTCCACGCCGACGGTGCGGGGTGGGCCCGTCTTGAAGCAGATACATCGGAGCAGTTCTTCGGCGTCGTCCTCGGTGAGCGGCGGGGTGCTGCCCCCGTGGCCGGGTGCTGCCATGATCGACTCCTCCTGTCGAAGGCGTTCCGTCCACCTAATGCCACCGCTGCGGTTCGCACAAGAGTGCCCCTCGAGCGGGGCGGCTCTGCTTCCGGCGAGGTGAGCGGGGCCATAACGGGCTTGCGGGGCGCCTCCTTGATCACTGAGGATTCCGGGCATGAGCGCACGTTTGCGGGGGGTCGCACGGCAGACCCAGGAGATCGTCGAAGCGGGCCGCTACCGGGCACCGGGCGGCCACATGGTGACGATCGGCGGGGATCTGTCCGCCGCGGTCGAGGGGACACGGATGTTCGGGCCCGAGCCCGTGCCGGTGGTCCCCGACACGGACCGTTTCAGCCTATGCGAGGTCACGGGGGAGAGCAGCCTGGCGGCCGCACGGCGGCTGACCGGCCGGGAGGCCGGTCCGGTCGCGGTCCTGAACTTCGCCTCGGCCCGCAATCCCGGGGGCGGGTACCTCAACGGCGCCCAGGCGCAGGAGGAGGCGCTCTGCCGCGACTCCGCGCTCTACACCACGCTGCTGGCCGTGCCCGGGTTCTACGCCCACCACCGTGAGGTCCGGGACCCGTTCTACTCCGACCGGGTGATCCACTCGCCCGGAGTGCCGGTGTTCCGGGACGAGCGCGGCGGTCTCCTCGACACGCCCTTCACGGTCGGCTTCCTCACCTCGCCGGCGCCCAACGCGGGCGTGATCACCGGTCGCACGCCGGAGCTGGCCGACCGGATACCGGCGGCACTGGCCTCCCGTGCCGAGCGGGTCCTGGAGACCGCCGTGGCGACGGGCTACCGGCGGCTGGTCCTCGGCGCATGGGGCTGCGGGGTCTTCCGCAACGACCCGGCGCTGGTCGCGGGGGCGTTCAGGGCACTGCTCACCGGGGACGGCCGCTTCTCCGGGCACTTCGAGGAGATCGTCTTCGCGGTGCTCGACCGGACGCGGGAGCAGAGGACGCTCACGGCGTTCCAGGAGGCCTTCCCGGCGGGCCCGGCGGCCGATCCGGTCTCCTGAGCCCGGGCCCGTCGTGCGGCCGTCTCGCGGACCGCGCCGGTCCGCGAGACCGGCCGCGCACCGAACGCCACGTCGTGACGGCGGCGACGGTGGTGGTGCGGCGCGACTCGACAGGGGCCCGGGACCGGCTGCCGCCCGGGGGTGCCACCAGGGGGGCCCGGCCGGGGGCGGGCGCCGGCATGCGTGACGGGCCGGGCCTGACTAGCGTCATGGCATGGGCACAGTTCCGCGGCGCTTCGAGATCCTGCTGGTGCCGGAGCACGTCGAGGACCGCGGTGGTGCCGCGGTCGAGGACAGCGCGGTCCGCACCGCCGTGGTCGAGATGACCGGGGAGCTGGGCGCGTCGGGCTATCCGCGCTACGCGGGCCACGGCATCGTCGCGGACGTCGACCCGCGCACCCGCACGGTCGAGGCGCTGCTGGTGGACGGCTCGGAGCTCGACTACGGGCTGACGGCGCTGGTCAGGGACTGGCAGCCCGGCTGAGAGGGCCGCTGCCCCGGCAGGCACGGGCCCCGGGGTGGCGGGCACCGCGGGCCGCGGTCGGGGTACGGGCGACACCAGGGGCCCGGGGGGTCCCGGGGACGGAATGCCCCGGGAGCGCGGGCAGCGCGCCCGGCCCGCGACGTCCGCGGCCGGGCCCGCCCCGCCTGCGTCACTGCTGCGGCGCCTCGTTCTTCTGCGCGTCCTCGATGGACTTGCGCACCTCGTCCATGTCCAGGCCGCGCGCCTGGCCGATCACGTCCTCCAGGACGGGCTCGGGCAGCGCGCCCGGCTGCGCGAAGACCGCGACGTTGTCCCGGACGATCATCAGCGTGGGGATGGAACGGATGTCGAACGCCGCCGCCAGCTCCGGCTGCGCCTCCGTGTCGACCTTCGCGAAGACGAGGTCCTCGTGGCGCTCGGAGGCGCTCTCGTACACCGGAGCGAACTGGCGACACGGACCGCACCAGGAAGCCCAGAAGTCGATCAGAACGAACTCGTTCTCGGAAACGACCTGATCGAAGTTTTCCTTGGTGAGCTCGACAGTGCTCATTACTTGCTACCTCTTCCTGGGGTGTCCGGTCGGCCCCGTCCCTCCGGCGCCCTCGCGGCGCGGATGGACGTCCGCCACAACAGGCACGGAGTACGGCCGTATTCCGCCTGCCCATGTGGCCACGCTCCACACGTGGCACCAGACTGTCCGTATGACGGAAGCCGTGGAGTACGACGTTGTGGTGCTGGGGGCCGGGCCGACGGGTGAGAACGTGGCGGACCGCACACGCGCCGCCGGTCTGAGCACGGCGGTGGTGGAGAGCGAACTGGTCGGCGGCGAGTGCTCGTACTGGGCCTGCATGCCGAGCAAGGCGCTGCTGCGGCCCGTGATCACACGTTCCGACGCGCGCAAGGTGCCCGGTGTGCGCCGGTCGGTGCAGGGCCCGCTCGACACGAAGGCCGTCCTCGCCCATCGCGACGGGATGACCTCGCACTGGAAGGACGACGGCCAGGTCGCCTGGCTGGACGGGATCGGCGCCCGGCTGTACCGCGGCCAGGGGCGGCTGCACGGACCCCGCAGGGTCCTCGTCGAGGGGCCGGAGGGCGAGCACCGGGTGCTGACCGCGCGGCACGCCGTGGCCGTGTGCACGGGAAGCCGGGCGGTCCTGCCGGATCTGCCGGGTCTCACCGGGGCCAGGGTATGGACCAGCCGCGAGGCGACCAGCGCGCACGAGGCGCCGAACCGGCTCGTCGTGGTGGGCGGGGGAGTCGTCGGCACGGAGATGGCCACCGCCTGGCAGGGGCTCGGCTCGCAGGTGACCCTGCTGGTGCGCGGCGGGGGGCTGTTGCCGCGTATGGAACCCTTCGTCGGCGAGCACGTCGCCGAGTCGCTGACCGAGGCCGGGGTGGCCGTGCGGACCGGCGCGCGGGTGGCGGCGGTCAACCGGCCCGACTCCGGCGGTCCGGTCACCGTCGTCCTCGACGACGGGGAGATGATCGAGGCGGACGAGGTGCTGTTCGCCACCGGCCGCGCACCGCGCACCGAGGACATCGGTCTGGAGACGGTGGGCCTGGAGCCCGGCTCCTGGCTCGCGGTGGACGACAGCTGCCGGGTGGACGGCCACGAGTGGCTCTACGGGGTCGGTGACGTCAACCACCGTGCCCTCCTCACCCATCAGGGCAAGTACCAGGCCCGGATCGCGGGAGCGGCGATCGTCGCGCGCGCCCGGCGCACCCCGCTGCTGGAGACGGACCGCTGGGGTGCGCACACGGCGACGGCCGACCACGACGCCGTTCCCCAGGTCGTCTTCACCGACCCCGAGGCGGCCGCGGTCGGCCTGTCGCTGGCGGAGGCCCGGGCCGCCGGGCACCGTGTCCGTGCCGTCGACAAGGACCTCGCCGCCGTCGCCGGCGCGAGCCTGTTCGTCGACAACTACCGCGGCCGCGCCCGTATGGTCGTCGACCTCGACCGGGAGATCCTCCTCGGCGTGACGTTCGTCGGCCCGGGCGTCAGCGAGTTGCTCCACTCGGCCACGATCGCGGTGGCCGGGGAGGTGCCGATCGACCGGCTGTGGCACGCGGTGCCCTCGTACCCGACGATCAGCGAGGTGTGGCTGCGTCTGCTGGAGGAGTACCGGGACGGCGGGGACGGCCAGGGCGGCTGACCGCCGCCCCCGTACCGCCCCGGACGCGGCCGCGGCTCACCGCGCCTCCGGCAGGTCCCCGGACATCGCCGCCGCCATCCGCAGGTGCGGCGCGGCCTCGGCGTGCCTGCCCTGCCGCTCCAGCGTGCGGCCCAGCATCAGGCGGGCGTAGTGCTCGACCGGGTCCCGTTCCAGTACCGCGAGGAGCTCGGTCTCGGCCCTGCCGAGCCGGGCCGAGTGGTAGTAGGCGCGGGCCAGCAGCAGCCGCGGGGCGACCTGTTCCGGCGCCTCGGCGACGAGGCCGTCGAGGATCCGCGCGGCCGTCATGTACTCCTTGGCCTCGAAGAAGAACCGCGCGCGGTCCCACCGCTCCGCCGGGGTCCCGAACTCGTAGTAGGTGTCGCTCACTTCATCTCCCTCTCAGTCGCCCGCGGACCTCTCGACGGACCGCAGCCCCGTCACCCCGCCAAGCCGTCAACCCGAGACGATTGTTGAATATTCCACATCTTTGCGCTGCGGCGCACCGGCACCGCACAGGACTAGGTTGGGCGGCATGAGCAATCTCGATCGTCAGGCTGCGCTCTCCGTATGCGGCGGCAGGGGATTCGTCGTCGCCGATCCGGTGCGTGAACTCCTCACTCCCCGCCGTGTGCCGCTCGGCGAGTCCACCGAGGTCCGCCGGCTGCTGCCCAACCTCGGCCGCCGGATGGTCGGAGCCTGGTGCTTCGTCGACCACTACGGCCCCGACGACATCGCCGACGAGCCCGGGATGCAGGTCCCGCCCCACCCGCACATGGGTCTGCAGACCGTGAGCTGGCTGCACGAGGGAGAGGTGCTGCACCGGGACAGCGTCGGCAGCCTCCGGACGATCCGGCCGAAGGAGCTCGGGCTGATGACCTCGGGGCGGGCGATCAGCCACTCCGAGGAGAGCCCGAAGAGCCATGCCCGCCTCCTCCACGGCGCCCAGTTGTGGGTGGCCCTGCCCGACGCCCACCGCCACGTGGAACCCCACTTCCAGCACCACGCCGAGCTCCCGCACGTCACCGCCCCCGGCCTCACCGCCACGGTCATCCTCGGCGAGCTCGACGGTGCCGTGTCACCGGGCTCGACGTACACACCGATCGTGGGCGCCGACCTCGCCCTCGCCCGTGGCACCGATACCGGCATCCCACTCGAACCGGACTTCGAGTACGCCGTGCTCTCCATGTCCGGCGAGGCCCGGGTCGACGGCGTGCCCCTGCTCCCCGGCTCGATGCTCTACCTCGGCTGCGGCCGCCGTGAACTGCCCCTCCGTGCGGAGTCGGACGCCGGTCTGATGCTCCTCGGCGGCGAGCCGTTCGAGGAGGAACTCATCATGTGGTGGAACTTCATCGGCCGCACGCAGGAGGAGATCGAGGCCGCGCGCGACGACTGGGCGGAGGGCTCCCGCTTCGGCGAGGTCCACGGCTACGCGGGCGATCGGCTCGCCGCTCCCGACCTCCCGCCCGTGCCGCTCAAGCCACGGGGCCGGGTGCGCTGACCTGCGGTACGGTTCCCGGCCCGAGCACCGCTCCGGTGACGAGGGGGAGGGGCCGGGCCGGGCCCGCCCCGTGCCGCCTCCCGGTCGCCGGACCCGCCCCGTGCCGCCTCCCGGTCGCCGGGCGCCACCGCGCCGCGGACCTGCGGGGACCGACGCCGTGGCACCCGTGAGGAGGACGCCGAGCGGCGCTCACCTGCTCGGAATCTGTAGATTTGTTTGCCAGGGCGAGAGGCGCCGCAGACCGGCCGATGTGCCGCGCCCGTGCTCGTCGGCCTCGCAGGCGAGGAAGACATGTCCGATGTGAGCCCGCCGATCACCGCCACGTTCATCGTCTACGTGGTCGCCGTGATCGCAGTAGGTGTCTGGGCGTACACCCGCACCCGCACCTTCGCCGACTTCGCCCTGGGCGGCCGCAGGCTCAGTGCGCCGGTCGCCGCCCTGTCCGCAGGGGCCAGCGACATGTCCGGCTGGCTGTTCCTGGCGCTTCCCGGAGCCGTCTACGCGGCCGGGATCGGGGCCGGCTGGATCGCCGTCGGGCTGGCGATCGGCACCTACCTCAACTGGCTGTTCGTAGCACCGAGGCTGCGCACCTACACCGAGCGCGCCGGCAACGCGGTGAGCCTGTCGGCCTACCTGGAGGAGAGGTTCGAGGACCGCACCCGGATGCTGCGGATGGTCTCCGCGGCGGTCACCGTCGTGTTCTTCACCGTCTACGTCGCGAGTGGCCTGGTGGCCGGCGGGCTGCTTTTCGAGAAGGTCTTCGGCGTCGACTTCGCGCTCGCCGTGTCGCTGACCGCCCTGGTGATCGTGGTCTACTCGTGCCTCGGCGGCTTCCTCGCCGTGAGCACTACACACGTGATGCAGGGGACCCTGATGTTCCTCGCCCTGCTCGTGCTCCCCGTGATCGGTATCGGGGCGCTCGGGGGCTTCGGGGCGCTGGAGAACGCCCTCGGCGAGAAGACGCCGACCCTGCTGGAAGTGGGGGCCGAGGCCGGCTATGCCGACGGCCGGTGGACGGCCGGGGAGCCGCTCGGCGCCGTCGCCGTCATCTCACTGCTCGCCTGGGGCCTCGGCTACTTCGGCCAGCCCCACATCCTGGCCCGCTTCATGGGCATCCGCAGCGCCCTCGCCGTCCCCGCGGCCCGGCGCATCGGCACGGGCTGGGTGCTCGTCGTGCTCGGCGGCGCCGTGCTCGTCGGCCTCGTGGGCATCGGGCAGCTCGATACGCCACTGGACAACCCGGAGACCGTCTACATCGCCCTCACCCAGACGCTGCTCAACCCCTGGATCGCCGGGGTGATGCTGGTCGCCGTACTGGCCGCGATCATGTCGACCGCGGACAGCCAGCTCCTCGTGTCGTCCGTCGCTCTCACGGAGGACTTCTACCGGGCCCTCCTCAACCGGCAGGCCCCGGACAAGGTGCTGGTGTGGGTCGGTCGTGGCGCCGTGGTGGTGGTGACCCTGGTCGCCTGCGTGATCGCCCTCAAGGGCGGCGGAGTGCTGAACATCGTCGCCTATGCCTGGGCCGGCTTCGGAGCGGCCTTCGGTCCGGTCGTCCTCCTCTCGCTGTACTGGCCGCGTATGACGTGGGCGGGGGCCATGGCGGGAATCGTGTCGGGCGCGGCCACGGTGCTCCTCTGGAACAAGATCGGTCCGCTGCTCGGGCCGCTTGATCCGGGCATCTACGAGATGGTCCCGGGCGTACTGGTCGCCACCGCCTCCGCGCTGCTCTTCGGCAGGTTCGTCGGCCGCCCGCCGAAGCGTGCCTTCTGGCGGATGCCGGGGGGCGGGGTGAGCCAGCTGAGGCTCGAGCCGTTCCTCGCGCACGCACCGGTCGGCGTGGCGGTCCTCGACACGGATCTGCGGTACGTCTGGGTGAACGACGTACTGGGGCGGCTGATCCCCGTCGAGCGACGGCTCGGGCGGCAGGTCACGGAGGTGTTGCCCGAGCTGGAGGCGGAGGCGTTCGAGGAGAGGATGCGGACGGTCCTGCGGACCGGGTCTCCGGTGATGGACTACGAGTTCCGCGGGCCCAGCTACGCCGATCCCCACCAGGAGCGTGCGTACTCCGCCTCGTTCTTCGGGATGAAGGACCGCCAGGGCCGGCACGTGGGCGTCTGGTACATGATCATCAACGTCACCGAGCGCTGGCGGGCCCAGGAGCGGCTGGCCCTGCTGAGCGACGCCGGAGCCCGCATCGGCAGCACGCTGGACGTGACCCGAACGGCACAGGAACTGGCCGACGATGCCGTACCGTCCCTCGCCGACTTCGTCGCCGTCGACCTGCTGGACTCGGTCATGAGGGGTGAGGAACCCGCCCCCGGGCCCGTCGACTCCGGCCCCGTCATCCGCCGCGCGGCGCAGAAATCGGTGCGCGAGGGCGCTCCGGAGGCCCGACTGGCCGTGGGGGAGACGGTCCAGCGCACCCCCTCGTCCCCCGTCGCCCGGTGCCTGCTGGAAAGCCGGACCCTGGTGGAACCGATCCTGGACGCCTCCACCAGCCCGTGGGTGGCCATGGACCCGTCACTGGGTGCCGTCATCCGCGAGTACGGGTTCCGCTCGATCATGGTGGTGCCGGTGCGGGCCCGCGGCACCACCCTGGGCGCGGCGACGTTCGTCCGCTCCCGGCGCCTGGGACCCTTCGAGGACGACGACGCACGTCTCGCCGAGGAACTCGTCTCCCGTGCCGCGGTGTGCGTCGACAACGCTCGCCGCTACACCCGCGAGCGCACCGCGGCCCGCTCGATGCAGCGCTATCTGCTTCCGCAGGAGCTGACCGGGGGATCCGCCCTGGAGGTGGCCTCCTGGTACTTCCCGGCACGTGCACCCAGCGGCGTGGGGGGTGACTGGTTCGACGTGATCCCGCTCTCCGGGGCCCGGGTCGCACTGGTCGTCGGGGACGTGGTCGGCCACGGGATCAATTCCGCGGCCACCATGGGGCGGCTGCGGACGGCGGTGCGCACGCTCGCCAACCTGGACCTTCCCCCCGACGAGTTGCTGGCCCACCTGGACGACCTGGTCATCGGCCTCATGGAGGCACCCGGCGGTGACGAGTCGGCGACGAGCGAGAGCGAGAGCGTGGGCGCCGCGCTGATGGGGGCCACCTGCCTGTACGCCGTGTACGACCCGGTCAGCAGACAGTGCGCGCTCGCCCGGGCCGGCCATCTCCCGCCCGTGGTCGTCGGCCCCGACGGCACCCCCGACTTCCTGGACCTGCCCGCCGGTCCGCCGCTCGGCCTGGGATCCCTGCCCTTCGAATCCGTCGAACTGGAGCTGGCCGAGGGCACCCTGATCGGGCTCTACACCGACGGCCTGATCGAGACCCCCGACCAGGACGTCGACGTCGGTCTGTCCCGGCTGGGCAGCGCTCTCGCGGTACCCGGGCCGACGCTGGAGGAGACCGGAGGCAACGCGGTCGACGCCCTGCTGACCGGTCCGCCGTCCGACGACGCCGCGCTGCTCCTCGCCCGGACCCGTGCCCTGGGTTCCGACCAGGTCGCCACCTGGGACCTGCCCTCCGACCCGGCCGCCGTCGCACATGCCCGCGGCCTCGCCGGCCGGCAGCTGTCCGAGTGGGGAATGGACGATCTCGTGTTCACCATCGAGCTGATCGTCAGCGAACTGGTCACCAACGCCATCCGCCACGGGACCGGACCGATCGGTCTGCGTCTGATCCGGGACCGCGCCCTGATCTGCGAGGTCTCCGACGCCAGTAGCACCTCGCCGCGCCTGCGCCACGCCAGGACCACGGACGAGGGAGGGCGGGGCCTGCTGATCGTCGCTCAGCTCGCCCGCCGATGGGGTACGCGCTACACGAAGACCGGCAAGATCATCTGGGCGGAACAGGCGATTCCCGACGAACGGACGAGGTGAGCCCGCGCCCCGCGGGGGGCCGCTCCGGGGCGCGGGAACCGCACCCGGGGTCGCCACCGAACCTCCTCGGCCCCTTGCTTCCCACGGCCCGCGGATCGCTGCGCGCGGTACGTCAGCGAGCACCGGCCGCCGGGCGGGACGGCGCGCCGGGACGGGGGTACACCCTGGACTGCTTCACGCTCCCGAACGCGAAGCTGGACTCGATCGACGCGATCCCGGGGATGGCGTGGATCTGCGTGCGCACCAGGATCTCGTACGCCTCGAGGCTTTCGATGACGACTCTGAGCAGGTAGTCGCTGCTGCCCGCCATCAGGTAGCAGTCCTGGATGTGCTCGATGAGCCCGATGTGCCGCTCGAACACGTTGACCGCCTCGGCGGTGTGACGTTCCAGACGGACCCGCACGAAGACGGTGATCGGGAGGCCGAAGGCGACCTGGTCCACCATGGCGGTGTAGCCGCTGATCAGTCCCGATTCCTCGAGGCGGCGGACCCGGCGCAGACAGGGCGAGGGTGACAGTCGTACCCGGTCCGCGAGGTCCTGGTTGGACAGGCGCCCGTCGGCCTGCAACTCGTGAAGGATCTTGAGATCGACGGCATCCATGGGCTCTCCTTGGCAGATTCTGCCTCAAAGCTATGCTGGAAGGGCACAACTGGCAATCGTATGCCCCGCTCACTGATCTAACGTTGCCGTCGTCTTCACGGGTGCACGGTGCAGCCCGGCAGGTCCATGGGTGGGAGGAATGTTCGGTGGTCGCGACGGACACGGCGCCGGCGCCCGCGGAGGTCGGGAGCCCGGCACCCACGCCGGCCGCCCCGGGGAACGCAGGACTCTCTCCGCAGACGGCGGGCATGCTGGCACTGCTGCTGACGGTGACGATCTGGGCCGCGTTCGCACTGAGCGCCCGCGCCCTCGGTGCCTCCACCCTGCTGCCCGCCGACGCGGCCGTGCTGCGGTTCGGCGTGCCCCTCGTCGTCCTCGCCCCCGCTCTGTGGCGGCGTCGACGGCGGCTGGTCGCTGTGCGCCCGGGCCCCGCCGCCAAGATCATCTGCGGGGCGGGGGTGCCGTTCTTCCTCGCGGCGATGTACGGGGGCTCGCTGACGTCGGCGGCCTTCGTCGGAGCCATCGTCCCCGGGATGGTCCCGTTGTTCGTCTCCGCCCTCCTCGTCGCGAGCGGTCGCGGGGCTCCGCGGGGAACGCAGACGGCCGGTCTGGTCCTGATCGTCGCCGGAGTCATCGCGCTGGTCTTCCGCCACACCGTGGTCGTGGACACGGATGTCCTGCTGGGTGCGGGCACCCTGCTCGTCGCCAGCGGCCTGTGGGCGCTGTACACGGTGGGGCTGCGCGAAGTGGACCTCGACCCGGTCGGTTCGATAGGGCTGCTGTGCCTTCCGTCGTTCGCCGTCATCTCGGCCCTGGTCCTGACCGGCATCCTGCCCACCAACCTCGCCCGGGCGGCAGGCGGCGACCTCGTGCTGTTCCTCGTCGTTCAGGGGCTGGGCGTCGGCCTCTGTGCCGGCCTGCTGTACGCGTTCGCGATCCGGCGGCTGGGACCGCAGCGCAGCTCGGTCGTCGGCAGCCTCAGCCCGGTCGTCGTCGTCCTGCTCGCCGTCCCTCTCCTGGACGAGTCGCCGACCCTGCCCGTCGTGGTCGGCGTGCCCCTCATCACCGTCGGCGTCGTTCTCGCCAATCGTCAGTCCCGAAGCAAGGTTTCCGCAGATGCTTGAACTTCTTTCCGCCCCGGCCGCCGATCCGCTGTGGGATCTCGCCGCCGAGTTCGAGGCCGACACGCGCCCGGAGCGCCTGAACCTCGTGCTCGGTGTGTATCGGGACCACACGGGAACGACGCCCGTCATGTCGGCGGTCAGGGAGGCCGAGATGCGCCTGGCGGAACGTTCCGCCTCCAAGGAGTACCGCGGACTCTCGGGCAACACCGCCTTCAACCGCGCCATGCTGTCCGTGGTGCTCGGCGCCGAAGCCCCGATCACACGGGCCACGGCCGTCCAGACGGTGGCGGGTACCGGGGCACTGCGCCTGCTGGCCGACCTGGTACGCCAGACCCGGCCGGGTGCGACGGTGTGGATCGGCGAGCCCGCCTACGTCAACCACCGGCCCATCCTCCAGGCGGCCGGACTGAAGGTGCGGACCTACGGCCGGATCGAACCCGGAGGACTCCCCGACACGGCGCGCATGCTCGACGACCTGCGCGGCGCGGGACGCGACGACGTGGTCCTCCTCCAGGGCTGCTGCCACAACCCCACAGGGGTCGACCCCTCCCTGGACACCTGGGAGGCGCTGGCCGGGCTCGCCGAGACCAACGGCTGGGTCCCCTTCATCGACCTGGCCTACCACGGACTCGGCGACGGCCTCGAGGCCGACCTGCGACCCACCCGGATGCTGGCGGAGCGCCTCCCGGAGATGCTGATCGCCGTCAGCTGTTCCAAGAACTTCGGCCTCTACAGCGACCGCACCGGCTGCGCGATCGTCCTCGGCTCGTCGGGCCCGGCGCTGCGGCGCGTGGAAACGGCACTGCAGAACGCCGCGCGCACCCTGTACTCCATGCCTCCGGAGCACGGAGCCGCCGTCGTCACCACCATCCTCGAGGACGAGGGGCTGCGGGCCGCGTGGCGGGCCGAACTCGACACCATGCGCGACCGGATCACCGCCAACCGGTCGGACCTGGTCGCCCACCTCGGCGCGCTGGGCTGCGGCACCCTGGCGAATTCGCTCGCGCGGCAGAAGGGCATGTTCTCGATGCTGCCGCTCGTGCCGGACGACATGCGCCGGCTGCGCAGGCGGTTCGCCGTCTACGGCACGGCCTCGGGGCGCATCAACATCGCCGGGGTATCGGCGCACCGGATCCCCTACCTGGCGCAGGGCATCGCCTCGGTGTACGCAACCGCGGACACGTCAGGCGTGGCACCTGCCGCCCCTTCGGCGCGATGACAGAGCGGGCCGCCCACCCGTTCCGTCACGGCTGCGGACCCGGGCCGGGGCGTCGAGACGCTGCTCGACCACCGGCTCTGGTCGCGTCGGCATTGGGGACGGCGAGAGCCAGCAGCGCCACGTCGTCGTCCATCGCGCCCGTGCGCCGTCGCAGGTCCCCCCACACCGCATCGACCACGGCACGCGGTGAGGCGTCCGGGCCCTCCGCGAGCAGAGCCGTGAGCCGGTCGTCCAGCGGGTAGAAGGTGCCGGAGGAGTCCCGCGCCTCCGTGACACCGTCGGTGTACGCGAGGATCACGTCGCCGGGCCGGAGCGGCACCGTCGCGGGGGTGGCCGCGGGCAGCCCCGGCAGCCCGGTGCCGAGCGGCGGTCCCGGCTCGCAGCGCATCTCCAGGACCGTGCGGCCGCGCAGCAGCAGGGCCGGGGGATGGCCCTGACTGAGGATGCGCACGTGTGAGCCGTCTGCCGGGAACTCCATCAGCAACGCGGTGGCGAACAGTTCGCTGCCGGCCCCGGCCACGGCATCGAGCGTCAGCCGCCGCTCCAGCCGCGCCGCCACCCCCTGGAGGTCCGGCTGGTCGAGGACGGCTTCGCGGAAGGCTCCCAGCAGGGCAGCGACGGTGCCGACGGCGGCGAGCCCGTGTCCCTGGACGTCGGCGACCAGGGCCCGTACCCCGTAGGGCCCCGGCCTTACGTCGTAGAGGTCCCCGCCGACCAGGGCACCCCGCTGTGCGGCCCGGTAGAGGGCGGCGCAGCGCAGCTCGCCCACCCGGTCGGCAACCGGGGTGAGGACGGCGAGCTGGGCGGCCTCGGCGACCGAACCTGCCACCTTCAGGCGGCCGCGGAAGTGCTGCCGCACCCCGGCGATCACCACGCTCAGCGCAGCGATCACGGCGACGGCCCCGAACTCCTCGGCGACCAGGCTGCCGGCTCCGACGCGCGGCAGCAGCATGATGCCGAGCACGGCGACGCCGGTGATCGCGGTACCCAGTGCTCCGTACGCCAGGGCCGCGAGCGGTGCCACGGCCGCGTAGTAGGCGCCCAGCTCCACATCGTTGGGCGTGACTCCCTGGGCCAGGACCAGTGCGGCCAGCAGGGCGACGGGCAGCGAACGCAGCCACAGCGGTGGTGTTGCGGTCCACAGGGTGTCGGCACCCGCGTCGTCGGCACCGCCGGTTCGCCTCCGTGCTGTGGTGCCCATGAGAGCACCGTAACGGACCGGGCGCCGGGTGCAGGGCAGCCGGGATCTCGTGCCCCGCGGCGAGCCGCGGGGCTGCGGTACGGGCGACCCGGGGACCCGGAGAGCCAGGGGCGGGCGCTGCCGCACCGGGTGCCGCCTGGCAGTTCGCCCACGCCGCGGAGACGGGGCACGGAACGACGCCGATGCGCACGGTCACTGTTGCCGGCGTGCCCGGCTCCACCGGGGGCGCGTGCCGTCCTCACGCTCAGCAGCCCGGCGCCGGGGGCGGGCCCCCCGCTGCAGGGTGTCGACGCCGGTGCCGGGTGCGGCCGGAACCGCCTCGTTGCCGTGTCCCTCGAACCTGCCGACCGGCCTCGAACCGGTGAGGCCCGTTCCGCGGATCACGACGACCTTCAGGGGACGAACCGCGCGCCCGCACCGGTCGGTGTTCGCTGTACCGTCCTCGCCCGGACTTCGGAGCGTCAGGGCACGAGGCTTTCGAGGGGCACATCGGGATCGGCAAGACGGGCGTCGTCGATCCCGGCGCCGGAACCGATCAGGGAGCGGATCGGATCGGTGACGTCCCAGACAGACCGCGCGACGGCGCATCCCGAGACAGCCCGACCGTTCAGTCATTGGGAGGCCCACGGCCATTGGGAGGCCCACGGCGGTGCGAGCTGTCGGACCGGGACCCACCGCCTCGGGGCCGGCACCGCGGGACATGCGGCACCGCGGGGATCGGTGAGGGGTCAGCGATCCAGCGACGCGGCGTAGGGCGCCAGCTTGTCCGGGTTCAGCACCCACATGATCCGCTCGATGCCCTCCGCCGACACGTCGACGGACAGGAGCGCGAAGGCCCGGCCGGCGGACGAGACGAGAACGGCCGGGCGGCCGTTGGCCTCGACCCACCGGACGTCCGCCCCGGGCCAGAACCGCGGCCCGAAGGCGACGACGAACTTGGAGACGTGCGGACGTCCGACCACCGGGATCCGCGATGCCTGACGCACCCCTCCACCGTCGGAGTAGCTGACCACGTCCGCGGCGAGGACGTCCTCGAGGGTCCTCAGGTCCCCCGTCTGCGCGGCGGTCAGGAACACCTCCAGTAGGTGCCGGTGATCGGCGGGGCTGACGGGCGCCCTGCGCTCGGCGGCCAGGTGCTTGCGTGCGCGGCTCACCAGCTGGCGGGCGTTGGCCTCGCTCGTCTCCAGGACCTCCGCCACCTGCCTGTACGGGTAGTCGAACGCCTCCCTGAGGACGTAGGCGGCCCGCTCCACCGGGTTCAGCCTTTCCAGCAGGAAGAGCACCGCCATCTCCACCGCCTCGGCCCGCTCCGCCCCGATGTGCGGGTCCTGGCTCGTGTCGATGGGTTCGGGAAGCCACGGTCCGACGTACGACTCCCGCCGCACCCGGGCGGACCGGGCCGCGTTGATGGCCAGGCGCGTGGTGATGGTGGCGAGGAAGGCGGCCGGCTCGACCACGGCCGAGCGGTCGGTGTTCTGCCAGCGCAGCCACGCGTCCTGGACGACGTCCTCGGCCTCCGCGGCACTTCCGAGCACGCGGTAGGCGATGCCGAGGAGTTGCGGGCGTGCGGCGACGAAGTCCTTCGCTGCCTGGTCAAGGGGGCCGGCGTCATCCCCAGCGAGCATGGTCGTCCCTTTCGGACCCGTGGCCACCATGCTACAAGCCGGCACGGCGGCCTGCTTTGCGGCGGTGGTGCTCGGCACCCATCGCACGTGGGGAAGCCGTCACCCGCCGCTGCGGGCGTCCCACCGGCGCCGGCACACCGCGGGTCGCCCCGCTCCTCCGCGCCGCGGTGCTCGCGCGCACGCCGGTGGCCGTCTCCTCCCCATGGGCACGGGTGCGCGCCGCACCCGGTCATCGCCCGGAGGACGCGCCCCGCGAACCGGTGGCAGAGGAGGTGACCAAGGCCGCGGGGGAGTCCGTCCGAGGCGGCCGTCGCACCGAGCCGCAGCCGACGTCGTCGGGTCGCGGAGGGAGCGGCCCGGCACCTGTGGCGGCCCGGAACTGACGCAACGCCACATCCGGCTGTGTCGGACGGGTTCGGGCCCACCGATCCTGCGGGTACGCGCGGGCCGTCTCCGCCGGCGCGTCCTTCGGGCGTCCCACGTGGAGGACACGGGCGCCCTCCTCCGCCGGGCGGGGGGCCGGTCGTACTGCCCGAACCCGAACCCGCACTCGCGCCCTACCCGTGCCCGAACCCGAACCCGTGCCCGAACCCGAACCCGCACTCGCGCCCTACCCGTGCCCGCACCCGCACCCGCACCCGCACCCGTGGCGACGGCGAACCTGCCCGAGAGGCGGGTGCGGTGGAGCCGGACACGGCTCCGGTTCGATGTCCCTTCGCGGGGCCCCGGCGGAACAGGCCGGTGCCGTGGTCCGTCTCCCCGCCGGAAGGCCGGGGCGGCACGGAGACGGACGGTCGTTCCCGCGGTGCCGGGGGTCCTCGGTCAGCCGAACTGACCGGGCTGGTAGCTGCCCGCGGGCTGCCGGTTGATCACATTGATGCGGTTGTAGGCGTTGATGACGGCGATGAGCGACATCAGGGCGACGAGCTGGTCCTCGTCGTAGTGCTCGGCCGCGTCGGCCCAGGCCTCGTCGGTGACACCGCCGGCCGAGTCGGCGATCCGGGTGCCCTGCTCCGCCAGCTCCAGGGCCGCTCGCTCCGCGTCCGTGAAGACCGTGGCCTCCCGCCAGGCGGCGATCAGGTTGAGGCGCAGCGGGGACTCACCGGCGACGGCGGCGTCCTTGGTGTGCATGTCGGTGCAGAAGCCGCAGCCGTTGATCTGGCTGGCGCGGATCTTCACCAGCTCCTGGGTGGCGACCGGAAGTCCCGAGTCCGAGACGGCCCTGCCCGTCGAGTTGAGGTGCCGAAGCACCTTGCCCGCGAGGGCGTTGCCGAAGTAGTCGAGACGCGCTTCCATGGTCTTTCTCCTGGGCCGAGTGGCAGTTTCATACTCCTGACCGGACAGCTCGGCGAGACGTGACAGCCGCACGAGTGTGACCTGTGTCTCACTGTTCGGTCGGCCGGTCGGCCGGTCGCCGGGTCGGCCGAGGAGCCGGAACCGGGCGGGTGTGCTCGTTCGCTCGGCCGGTGGGATCCCCCCGGCGACCCCCGGCGTACCCTGCCGGACCGATCGGAGCCGGGCCCATCAGAACCGGGCCGATCAGAATCGGAGAAGCATCCGGCGGCGGCCTGCGGCTAGCGTGACGGCCATGGACATCGCCCTTCAGGCGACCTGCCTTCCGCAGGAGGACGCGGAGGCGGCGCCGCGGCCGCCCGGGAGCCGGCCGGGCGGGCGTACGGCGTGCGCGACCACGCCGTACGCGACCACGCCGTCCGCGAACCCGCAGGCGGTGCCGTCCGCGTCCCGCGCCCCACGGATGGAGAGAAGATGAGCAAGGTCACGAGGACCGATCCACAGTCGCCCGAGCCGCACCCGGCCGACAGCCACGACCTGATCCGTGTGCACGGAGCGCGCGAGAACAACCTCAAGGACGTCAGCATCGAGATCCCGAAACGCAGGCTGACGGTGTTCACGGGCGTTTCCGGGTCGGGCAAGAGCTCCCTGGTGTTCGACACGATCGCCGCCGAGTCGCAGCGGATGATCAACGAGACGTACAGCGCCTTCGTCCAGGGCTTCATGCCGACCGCGGCCCGCCCCGAGGTCGACGTCCTCGACGGTCTGACCACCGCGATCACCGTCGACCAGCAGCGGATGGGCGGCGACCCCCGCTCCACCGTGGGCACCGCCACCGACGCCAACGCGATGCTGCGCATCCTCTTCAGCCGGCTCGGGCAGCCGCACATCGGCCCGCCGAGCGCCTACTCGTTCAACGTCGCCTCGGTTCGGGCGAGCGGTGCGATCACCGTCGAGCGCGGCGCCAGGACCAAGGCCGAGAAGGCCACCTACGAGCGCACCGGCGGCATGTGCAACCGCTGCGAGGGGCGCGGCACGGTCTCCGACATCGACCTCACGCAGCTCTACGACGATTCCAAGTCGATCGCCGATGGCGCGTTCACCATCCCCGGCTGGAAGTCCGACAACGTCTGGACCGTCGGGATCTACGCGGAGTCGGGATTCCTCGACCCGCACAAGCCGATCCGCGAGTTCACCGAGAAGGAGATGCGCGACTTCCTTCACCGCGAGCCGACGAAGGTGAAGGTGAACGGGATCAACCTCACCTACGAAGGGCTGATCCCCAAGATCCAGAAGTCGTTCCTGTCCAAGGACAAGGAGGCGATGCAACCGCACATCAGGGCGTTCGTGGAGCGGGCGGTCACCTTCACCACCTGCCCCGAGTGCGACGGCACCCGGCTCGGTGAGGGGGCCAGGTCGTCGAAGATCAACAAGATCAGCATCGCCGACGCCTGCGCGATGGAGATCCGCGACCTCGCGGAGTGGGTCCGCGGACTCGACGAACCGTCGGTCGCGCCGCTGCTCACCGCGCTCCAGGGCACCCTCGACTCGTTCACCGAGATCGGCCTCGGGTACCTCTCGCTCGACCGTCCCGCGGGCACGCTGTCCGGCGGCGAGGCACAGCGCGTCAAGATGATCCGCCACCTCGGTTCCTCGCTCACCGACGTCACCTACGTCTTCGACGAGCCGACCATCGGCCTCCACCCGCACGACATCCGGCGGATGAACGATCTGCTGCTGCGACTGCGGGACAAGGGCAACACGGTCCTCGTCGTCGAGCACAAGCCGGAGGCGATCGCGATCGCCGACCATGTCGTGGACCTCGGGCCGGGCGCGGGCACGGAGGGCGGCACCGTCTGCTTCGAGGGCACCGTCGAGGGGCTGCGGGCCAGCGACACCGTCACCGGACGCCACCTCGACGACCGGGCCACCCTCAAGGAGGCAGTGCGCACGCCCACGGGCGCGTTGCGGATCCGCGGCGCGAGGGCCAACAACCTGCAGGGCGTCGACGTCGACGTCCCGCTCGGGGTGCTCACCGTCGTCACCGGTGTCGCCGGTTCCGGCAAGAGCTCGCTGCTCCACGGGTCCCTGCCGCGGCAAGCGGGGGCCGAGGGCGTGGTGTCGGTCGACCAGAGCCCGATCCGCGGCTCCCGCCGCAGCAACCCGGCGACGTACACCGGGCTGCTCGACCCGATCCGCAAGGCGTTCGCCAAGGCCAACGGCGTGAAGCCGGCGCTGTTCAGCGCCAACTCCGAGGGGGCCTGCCCCACCTGCAACGGCGCCGGCGTGATCTACACCGACCTGGCGATGATGGCCGGTGTGGCCACCACCTGCGAGGACTGCGAGGGGAAGCGCTTCCAGCCCTCGGTGCTGGGGTACCACCTCGGCGGCCGCGACATCAGCGAGGTGCTCGCGATGTCGGTGACCGAGGCCGAGGAGTTCTTCGGCGCGGGCGAGGCGCGCACGCCGGCCGCGCACAAGATCCTCGAGCGGCTTGCCGACGTCGGGCTGGGCTATCTCAGCCTCGGCCAGCCGCTCACCACGCTGTCCGGTGGCGAGCGGCAGCGGCTCAAGCTGGCCACCCACATGGCGGACAAGGGTGGCGTCTACGTCCTGGACGAGCCGACGACCGGCCTGCACCTCGCCGACGTCGAGCAGTTGCTCGGGCTGCTCGACCGACTCGTCGACTCCGGAAAATCGGTCGTCGTCATCGAGCACCACCAGGCGGTCATGGCGCACGCCGACTGGATCATCGACCTCGGTCCCGGTGCCGGTCACGACGGCGGCCGGGTCGTCTTCGAGGGCACTCCGGCCGACCTTGTCGCCGCCCGATCCACCCTCACCGGTGAGCACCTCGCGGAATACGTCGGAGCCTGACTCCGGCACCCGGCCGGGGCGGCGCCGAGCACGTCGTCCGACGCCCGACCGGGGCTCCGGTACGGGGTGGCGCGGCACGTCGGGAGACCTCGCGGGCGACGCGGTGCCGCGGGGTCTCCCGACGCCGCCCTCGCGGCCGCCGCGGTGATCACGTTCACGTCGACGGGGGCGGGACACCCGCGGGGGCGAATGCGACGATGCGGTGTGAACCCGCGGACGTGCGAACCCGGTTCGGTGTGTGCGGGCAGGTCCGGTGAGGTGCGGACTGGCCGTGCGTCCGCCACGGACATGCGGTGGAGCTTCGAGGTGCGGAGTTGGTCGGGGTGAGTCAGGAGCGGAACCTGTGGTTGCGGCGCTTCCACTCGGTGGAGCACGGCGAAGGGCCCGCGGAGGACCCGGCGTCGGAGTTGATCTGCTTCCCGCACGCCGGCGGCTCCGCCGCCTACTGGCGAGGGCTCGCCGTGGAACTCGCCCCGCTGGTGGACGTCCTGGCGGTGCAGTACCCGGGGCGGCTCGACCGTCTCCACGAGGCACCCGTCGAGGATCTCCATCGGCTCGCGGACCTGGTCGTCGCGGAGCTGGGGCCGCCGGGCGACCGCCCGCGGGCGCTGCTCGGGCACAGCATGGGTGCCTCGCTCGCGTACGAGGTGGCCGTCCGGCTGACGCGCGTGCCCGGAGGCCGGCCGGATCTGCTCGTGCTGTCGTGCCGTCGCGCGCCGGACGCCGCCCGGAGGCGACCCCAGGACTGGCCGCGGGACGACGCCGAACTGATCGCCCGGGTGAGGACGCTGGGCGGCACGGATTCCGCGCTTCTCGACGACCCCGAACTGCTCGACGTGATCCTCCCCGCGCTGCGCGGGGACTACCGGGCGCTCGCCTCGTACGAGCCGACCCCCGGCCGGACCCTGTCCTGTCCGGTCGTGGCCCTGACGGGGGACCGGGATGCCGAGGTGCCCGTGGAGGATCTCCGCGGCTGGCGGGGATGCACCTCGGGCGACTTCCGCACACGCGTGTTCGAGGGCGGGCACTTCTTCCTGAACGACCACGTGGGGGAGGTGGCCGAGCTCATCCGCGGCATGCTCCCGGCGTCCGCGGGGTGAGCGTGGCGACCCGCCGCCGGTGCCGTCGCGCCCATCGGGGAAGGACGCGGGGCGTGCGGAGGCAGGGGCCCCGTGCCCGTCGGGTCGGCGTTCAGGAGGGCTCGGCCGGAGGATCTCGCCGTATGGTCCTCCGGCCGGCCGATGAGCCTCCGTCCCTGCGGATGCGACCCCCTACCGGCGGGTGCGGACGAGCAGATGCAGGAAGTACGGTGTGCCGACCACCGCCGTCATCAGGCCGGCGCCGAGCTGCGCCGGGGCGATCACTGTACGGCCCAGCACGTCGGCGACGCACACCAGTGACGCCCCGAGGAGCATCGCCACGGGAACCACCCGCACATGCCGGCGGCCCACCAGGGTCCGCGCCGCGTGCGGGGCCACGAGCCCCACGAAGCCGATCGTGCCGGCGGCGGCCACGGCGGTGGCCGTGAGCAGGACGCTCAGGACGAGGAAGCCCAGACGCCCGCGCGCCAGATCGAGCCCCAGGAGCCTCGGCGTGTCCTCGTCCAGCGACACCAGGTCGAGTTCGGTGCGCCGCACGACCGCGACGAGTGCGCCCACCACCAGCACGGCCGCGAGCGGGACCACGTCGACCGGGTTCCGCCCGTACGTGGAACCCGACAGCCAGGTCAGCGCCTTCGTCGCGTTGAACGGGTCGGTAAGCACGATGAGCAGGCTGATCAGCGCGGCGCTCCCGGTGGCGACACCGAAGCCGACGAGGACGAGCCGGTTCTGCTGGAAACCGCCCCGCGCGGCGAGCCCGAAGACGACGACGGAACCGGCCGCCGCGCCCGCGAACGCCGCCCCGGCCACGCCCCACGACCCGGCCGTCGTCACCGTCGTCACGAGCAGCACGGCACCCAGCGCGGCGCCGCCGGACACGCCCAGGATGGCGGGTTCCGCGAGGGGGTTGCGGGTCACGGCCTGGACGAGCGTCCCGGCCAGGGCGAGCGCAGCGCCCGCACACAGCGCGGCGAGTACCCGCGGCACGCGGGTGTCCAGGACGAACCCGACCGTACGACCGGCCCTGCCCTGGGCCCAGTTCAGCACGTCGCCGAGCAACAGCTTGCTGTCGCCCAGCAGCACCCCGGCGATCGTCACGCCGACGAGCACCGCCACCAACACGGCCGTCGTGGACACGAACACGGTCCGGCTGCGGATGCGCAGCCGGTCGGCGGCCGCGGCGCGCGCGCCGTCCTTGACCCGGGCGGCCATCACGACCAGGAACAGGGCTCCGACGAGGCTGGTGGCCACGCCCGTCGGCACGGCGACCGCCACATCGGCGGGCACCACGGCGCGCAGGAGCACGTCCGAGCCGAGGACGAGCACGGCACCGGCCAGCCCTGCGACGGGAATGCCGCCACGCGACCGGGAGTACCCGCGGAACCTGCGCGCCAGGGGCCGGACGAGAGCCGGGGCGCACAGGCCCACGAAGCCGATCGGCCCGGCGAGCGTGACGGCCGCCGCGGAGAGCAGCGACGCGAGCACGACCACCGTGACACGGGTGGCGCGGACGGGGACACCGAGACCGCGCGCGGCGTCCTCGCCGAGTGCCAGTGCGTCGAGCCGGCGGGCGACGAGCAGCAGTCCGACGAGGCCGACGACGGCGAGCGGCACCATCTGCAGCACGCCGTCGAAGCCGTTCTGGGAGATGCTGCCCTGGTTCCAGCGGTAGAGCCCCTCGGTCTGCTGCGGGAACAGCAGCAGCAGGGCCTCGGTGACGGCGGTCAGCCCGAGCATGAGGGCACTGCCGGCGAGCACGAGCCGTACGGTGCCGGTGCCCAGGCCCGACAGGCCGAGCACGACGGCTGCCGCCACGAGACCGCCTGCGAAGGCCACGCCCGAGGAGGCGAGGAGCGGCAGCGAGAAGCCGGTGACGGCGGCCAGGCCGAGCGCCAGGTAGGAACCGGCGTTCACGGCGAGGGTGTCGGGCGAGGCGAGCACATTGCGGCTGACCGCCTGCAGTGCGGCGCCGGCCATGCCGAGCACGGCCCCGACGAGCAGCCCCGCGGTCATCCGGGGCAGCCGGGAGGCGATGACGACGGACGAGTCGTCCGGCTCGGCGCGTCCGGTGAGCGCCTTCCAGACCTCGGGCGCGCCGACGGCGGCAGTCCCCTGGGTGATGTCGACGACCGCGAGGGCCGCGAGGAGGAGGAGCAGTGCGGCCGTCACCGCGGCCGCGCCCGTCCGGGACGGGGCCGCCGGCGGACGGGTGGCGGGTGGGGAAGCGGTGACGGCCATGGGTGCTACTTCGTCAGCGCCCGGACCGCGGCGTCGACGTACTTGCCCATCGACTCGGGGCCGCCGAACATCCAGATGCCGTCGGGCAGCCGGTGGACGTTGCCCTTCTTCACGAACGGCAGCGACGTCCACACCTTGTCCTTGGCGAGGACACCGGTGAAGGGCGTGCTGGCCCTGTCGCCTTCGCTTCCGATGTAGGCGAACTGCACGTCGCCGAGCTTGGTGAGGCCCTCGACGTCGGTCGCGGCGAGCCCGTAGGCCGGATCGCCCTTGACCGTCCAGGCGTTCTTCAGACCGAGCTCCTCGTTGACGGCGCCGATGAGCGAGCCGCTGGTGTAGGGCCGGATCGAGACCTGGTTGGAGACGACGTAGCCGTCGGCGAAGGCGTACTTCGTGCCGGCGAGACCGGCGTCGGCGAGGGCCTTCCTGCCCTCGGCGAGCTTGGCGCCGAAGTCCTTCTTGAGCTTCTCGGCCTGCTCGGTGGTGCCGGTGGCCTTCGCGATGAGGTCGAGGTTCCCGGTCATCCGGCCGACCGGGTCGGCCGCGTCGGCGGCACGGACCTCCAGGACCGGCGCGACCTTGCGCAGCTGCTTCACGGCGGCCGGCGGCAGGTCGTTCGTCGCGACGATCAGGTCGGGCGCAAGGGTCGCGATCGTGTCCATGCTCGGCTCGCCGCGGGTGCCGATGTCCTTCGGCTCGTTCTTCAACGGGACCGCGGTGTCCCAGGTCTTGTAGCCCTTGACGTCGGCCACGCCGACGGGGTCGACGCCCAGCGACACCAGGCTCTCGACCACGTTCCACTCGGTGCCCACGACCTTCTTGGCGGGCCCGTCGAGCTTCACCTTCGCGCCGGTCGAGTCGGTGAGGGTGATCGGCTCGGCGGTCTGCTTCGCGTCGTCGGCGGCGGGCTCGGTGGTCCCGCAGGCGGTCAGGGCGAGGGCCGCCGCGGTCGTGACCGCGGCGGTGAGGAGGAGGCGTCTCATGAGGTGGTACTGAGCCTTTCGGTTCGCGAGTGGTGCCGGCCGATGGCGCGGGTACGCAGCCGGCCGGTCAGGGGGTCGGTGTCGACCTCGATGCGGATGCCGTAGGTGTCGGTCAGCCGCCGGGCGGTGAGGACGTCCTCGGGGAGTCCGTCGGCGATGATCCGGCCCTCGTGGAGCAGCACGATCCGGTCGGCCACGGCCGCGGCCTGGTCGAGGTCGTGCAGGACAGTGCCGACGGCGATCCCGTGCTCGTCCGCGAGGTCGCGGACGAGGTCGAGGAGTTCGACCTGGTAGCGCAGGTCGAGATAGGTGGTCGGTTCGTCGAGGAGCACCACGCCGGTCTCCTGGGCGAGGCAGCAGGCGAGCCATACACGCTGCAGCTGGCCGCCGGAGAGGTGCTCCGCCCCCCGGTCGGCGAGCTCCGCGACGCCGGTCATGGCGAGCGCGCGGTCCACCGCGGCCCGTCCGCCCGGGTCCGCCTTGCCCCAGCGGCTCCGGTACGGGTATCGCCCGAAGTCGACGACGTCCCGCACGGTGAGCCCGCTGGGCGTGGGGCGCCCCTGTGTCAGCAGGGCGACACGGCGCGAGAACTGGCGAGGTGTCATGGCCAGCCCGTCCGTGCCGGAGTCGATGACGATGGCCGCGGTCCTGGGGCGTTGCAGCCGTGCCAGGGTGCGCAGCAGCGTGGACTTCCCGCTGCCGTTGGGACCCACCAGGACGGTCACCTCGCCGGGCCGAAGCGTCAGGGACGCGTCGTGCACGACGTCGACACGGTCGTAGGCCACGGTGACACCGGTGGCCGCCAGCTCATGACCGCGGGGACCGGGGGCCGCGGAGTTCTCTTCACCGACTCTCACGGCGCAAAGGTTAGCCTAACCTTAGTGTTGCCGGGAGGGGTGGGGTGGACGGTGCAAGGAGAAAACCGGCCATGTTCCACCAGGCGCGTGACTCGATGTCGGCCGGGGCCGCGGACGCTGCCGACGCCCGGCCGATCCACCGGCGCTCGCCACCACTGCCGGCCTGCCGTGAGCCCACCCCGTCGGCAGGCCCCGACCCCTCCGGCGCTTTGTCACATCGCCGTGCTCCGGCCGCTCGTACGGCCACGGCGGCCGGAGCGACGGCGACGCGCGCTCACGGCCGGCAGATCACGTACACCACCGCGTTCACGTTGCTTCCGACGCCACCTCCGACCTGGGACTGGTGGCCCGTGGGAGGGGTGCCGACCGGGCGGTCCGTTCCCTGGAACGCGACCGGCGCGCCCGACGTCGAGTTGACGTTGTAGGCGCCGCCGCCGGTGGCGTACGTACCCGCGGGGCACATGGCCGTGTTGAGGGCGGTGGAGCTCTGCGGGCCCGCGAGAGTGCGCGTCACCGTCACACTCTGCGCTCCCGTGTTGCCGGCGCCCTGAGGACCCTGCGCACCGGTGTTGCCCTGGAACCCCTGGGTTCCCTGGGGTCCCTGGGCCCCGATGGTGCCCTGGGGCCCCGTGGAACCCGTTGCGCCGGTCGAGCCCTGGGTGCCCTGCGCACCCTGTGCGCCGGCCGCGCCCTGGGCGCCGATGGTGCCCTGCGGGCCGGTGGACCCCGGGGCGCCTGCGGAGCCCTGGGTGCCCTGTGGACCGGTGTTGCCCTGGAACCCCTGGGAGCCCTGCGTTCCCGTCGCGCCCTGCGGGCCGGTGGAACCCTGGGCACCGGTCGAGCCCTGGGGGCCCGCCGAACCCGCGGTTCCCTGGGCGCCCTGTGCGCCGGTGGTGCCCTGGGCACCACTGAGCCCCTGGGGGCCGGCGGCACCCTGCACACCGGCAGAACCCTGGACGCCCTGGGTTCCCTCGGCGCCCTGTGCACCCGTGGTGCCCTGGAGCCCCTGAGGGCCGACAGCGCCCTGGACGCCTTGTGCCCCGGTGGCGCCGGTGTCGCCCTGGGCGCCTGCCGTGCCCTGCGGGCCCGTCGTTCCCTGGGCGCCCTCGACGCCCTGAACTCCCTGTGTCCCGGCGGCGCCTGTCACGCCCTGGGCGCCTGCCGTGCCCTGCGGGCCCGTCGTTCCCTGGGCGCCCTCGACGCCCTGGACGCCTTGTGCCCCGGTGGCGCCGGTGTCGCCCTGGGCGCCTGCCGTGCCCTGCGGGCCTGTGGAACCCTGGGTGCCGTCCGATCCCTGCGTGCCCTGCACACCCTGGGCGCCGGTGTCGCCCTGGACCCCGGTCGTGCCCTGCGTGCCCGCCGCACCCTGAGGCCCCGGGGTCCCCTGGACGCCCTGTGCCCCCGTGGCGCCGGTGTCGCCCTGGACCCCGGCCGTACCCTGTGCGCCCGCCGCTCCCTGGGCGCCGTCCGATCCCTGCGCACCCTGCGGCCCGGTCGCTCCCTGGAAGCCCTGGACGCCAGCCGTGCCCGCCGCTCCCTGGGCCCCGTCCGATCCCTGCGGCCCGGCCGCGCCCTGCGGCCCCTCCGAACCTTGCGCACCCACGGCCCCTTGAGCCCCTTCGGCGCCTTGTACGCCTGTTGAGCCTTGTGTTCCTTGGGTGCCTTGGGTGCCGGGGGTGCCTTGTGCTCCGTCGGATCCTTGGGGGCCGGTGGTGCCTTGGGTGCCTGTTGCTCCTTGGGATCCCTGTGTTCCTTGGGTGCCTGCGGGGCCTTGTGTTCCGTCGGTGCCTTGTGCTCCTTCGGGGCCTTGTACGCCTGTTGAGCCTTGTGTTCCTTGGGTGCCTTGGGTGCCGGGGGTGCCTTGTGCTCCGTCGGATCCTTG
>NZ_JBFAMM010000031.1:65810-67616 GCF_040656535.1 Streptomyces sp. NPDC049887
GCCTTGTGTTCCTTGGGTGCCTTGGGTGCCGGGGGTGCCTTGTGCTCCGTCGGATCCTTGGGGGCCGGTGGTGCCTTGGGTGCCTGTTGCTCCTTGGAATCCCTGCGTCCCCTGGGTGCCCACCGCGCCCTGTGCTCCGTCGGATCCCTGAACACCCGTCGGGCCCTGGGCGCCTTCGGCTCCTTGGAATCCCTGTGTGCCCGGTGCGCCCACCGCGCCCTGTGCTCCGTCGGATCCCTGAACACCCGTCGGGCCCTGAGCACCTTCGACCCCCTGGGCGCCCTGGGTCCCCTCGGAACCCGGCGCTCCTTGCACCCCGTTGGATCCTTGGGGGCCGGTGGCGCCTTGGGTGCCTGTTGCTCCTTGGAATCCCTGCGTCCCCTGGGTGCCCACAACGCCCTGAGCCCCGGTCGGCCCCGCCGCACCGGCAGTGCCCTGGAACCCCTGGGTGCCCTGCTCGCCCGTGTCGCCCTGGACTCCGGTGGCTCCTTGCGGACCCGCCTCTCCCTGGACTCCCTGCGGCCCCACCGCGCCAGGGTCTCCCTGGGCGCCGGTCGCGCCCTGCGGACCACCGGCGGGCCCCTGAGCACCGTCCGCCCCCTGCGGCCCTTGCGGACCCCCGGAAGGGCCCTGCGGCCCCGCCTCGCCCTGCGGCCCCGCGACGCCCTGAGTACCCGCAGTCCCTTGGAAGCCCTGCGGACCGGCCTCACCCGTGGTGCCCTGAGCACCGCCGGATCCCTGAGGGCCGGTGATTCCCTGTGAACCCTGCGCCCCCTGCACACCGGTGGAGCCCTGGGTGCCGGCGTTCCCCTGGGCACCCGTCGCCCCCTGGACGCCTTGCAGACCCTGCTCTCCGTCGGAGCCCTGTACGCCATCCGTACCCTGCGGACCGGGATCCCCTCCGTTCCCCATCACTCCCTGGGAACCCTGCGTGCCCTGTTCCCCATCGGATCCCTGTGCTCCCACGGCCCCCTGCGGACCGAGTGTTCCCTCGCCTCCGGTCGCCCCCTGGGCGCCCTGCGGCCCCTGTTCACCGTCGGTTCCCTGGGCGCCGTCCGCACCCTGTGGGCCTGCGAGGCCCTGGGCTCCGAACGCTCCCTGGACTCCCTGCAGCCCTTGCTCTCCGTCGGAGCCTTGGGCTCCTGGGGAGCCTTGTGGACCGGAGATCCCTTCGTTGCCGGTTGCGCCCTGGGTGCCTTGGGGGCCTTGTTCTCCTGCGGTTCCCTGGGCGCCGTTGGGGCCTTGCGCGCCTGTGAGTCCCTGTGGGCCGTCGGTTCCCTGGATTCCTTGCAGGCCCTGTTCTCCGTCGGAGCCTTGGGCTCCTGGGGAGCCTTGTGGGCCGGAGACTCCTTCGTTGCCGGTTGCGCCCTGGGTGCCTTGGGGGCCTTGTTCTCCTGCGGTTCCCTGGGCGCCGTTGGGGCCTTGTGCGCCTGTGAGTCCCTGTGGGCCGTCGGTTCCCTGGATTCCTTGCAGGCCCTGTTCACCGTCGTCACCCTTGGCCCCCACGCTTCCCTGCGGGCCGGAGACCCCTTCGCTGCCGGTTGCGCCCTGGGTGCCTTGCGGGCCCGGCTCACCCGCCGTCCCCTGGGCGCCGTTGGAGCCCTGTGCACCTTCGGCCCCCTGCGCACCCGTGGAGCCCTGCGGGCCGGCGGAACCCTGCGGACCCTCCGCTCCGAGAGGCCCCTGTGAGCCCGCGGAGCCCTGCGGCCCCGACGAACCCTGGACGCCCTGCGAGCCCTGCTCTCCCGCCACGCCCTGGGTGCCGTCGGCGCCCTGTGCGCCGGTCGAGCCCTGTGCACCGGCCGC
>NZ_JBFAMM010000031.1:67713-87097 GCF_040656535.1 Streptomyces sp. NPDC049887
CCCGACGAACCCTGGACGCCCTGCGAGCCCTGCTCTCCCGCCACGCCCTGGGTGCCGTCGGCGCCCTGTGCGCCGGTCGAGCCCTGTGCACCGGCTGTGCCCTGTGAGCCCTGCGATCCCTGCGCGCCCACGGGGCCCTGGGCTCCGTCCGAGCCCTGCGCCCCGGAGGCACCCTCGCTTCCGACCGCGCCCTGGGAGCCCTGCGAGCCCTGTGTGCCGACGGGGCCCTGGGCACCGTCGGATCCCTGCGGGCCCAGTGAGCCCTGGGCGCCGGCCGAACCCTGCGACCCCTGGGGGCCGTCCGAGCCCTGGGCACCGTCCGAACCCTGCGGTCCCAATGAGCCCTGGGAGCCCTGTGAGCCCTGTGTGCCGACGGGGCCCTGGGCACCGTCGGATCCCTGCGGGCCCAGTGAGCCCTGGGCACCGGTCGAACCCTGCGACCCCTGGGGGCCGTCCGAACCCTGGTCCCCGGTTGCGCCCTGGGGACCGGAGGACCCCTGGAATCCCTGCGCCCCCTGCGTGCCGTCAGAACCCTGGGCGCCGCTCGAACCCTGCGGTCCGAATGATCCCTGGGAGCCCTGGGAGCCCTGTGTACCGACCGCGCCCTGGGAACCGGTCGACCCCTGTACGCCGTCGGGACCCTGGGAACCGGTCGACCCCTGCGAGCCCTGCGACCCCTGCGTACCGACCGCACCCTGAGTGCCGGTGGACCCCTGCGGGCCGGCGGATCCCTGGGAACCGGTCGAGCCCTGGGAACCCTGCGAGCCCTGCGCACCCGTCTCCCCCTGAGAGCCCTGGGCCCCGGACCCCTGCGGGCCGGTGGAACCCTGGTAACCCTGAGGGCCCTGGGCACCGGTGGCCCCCTGCGCTCCCTGCGGCCCCTGCGTCCCTCCCGGCCTCCCCGGCCGGTCCCGGTCGTCGTGCCCGGGCCTGCCGGGCCGGTTCTCCCGGTCGTCGTCGCCGGGAGGACGGGGCTTGAAGTCGGCACTCACCGCGCCCTTCGGACCATGGCCGGTACGGGCCCGCTCCAGGGCGTCGGCCACGGCGTCCGTCGTCGGGACCGCGTTCGCCGCCACCACGAGGGCACTGGCAAGCGAAAGCATGCGGGCGGCCCTGAGGCGGGACTGTCGAAGTGAAATCCTCATGCGTGAAATTCCCCCATGTGCACTGTCAAGGGACCTGCCCGGTTCGAGTGTTGTCTTCGCAAACACGCGTACGCCATGGCGACGCGGCCGGTCACAATATCCACCCGCTTGCGCTCGCCCACGGTCACCGTCGAGGAATGGGTGCCGCGTTTTCACCCGGCCGGCCTGCCTCCGTACGGACCAGTCGGACCGCAGCTCGGAAGGGCCGTGCGTGTCCGTGAACGAAAGCGACGTGCACGCGGCACAAGTAATTCCGGACGGCACCGGCACCCCGTCGACGCTATGTCCGGTCGTTTCTCCGGTGTTTACGCACCGGAGAATTCACGCCGCTACCGGAAGGCCGAACCGGACAGCCGTCCGGAGCCGAACGACGGCAGGCGGGAAACGAGCCTCACAGGAACTCGGGCGGGTCAGGGGCGGGCCCCGGCGCCCGGAACAGCCGGCAGCGCCCGGCAGGAACCCCCGGCCGGCGCGGCCCGGGGGGAACGACTCGCCGAGGGACGGGTTGGGGCCCGGTCACACTTCGTCACGGCATGCTTCCTCCTGCAACTTCCTCATCCGAGAGAGCAACAACGTGGCCATGCAAAAGTCGTCCGAGGCGCTCGGCACGGACACCTACGAAGACGAACTTCCCGTCCGGCGCCGGAGGCCCGGCAACGTGGTCGTGAAGTGGCTCACCACCACCGACCACAAGACGATCGGCACGCTCTATCTGTCGACGTCGTTCTTCTTCTTCTGCATCGGCGGGATCATGGCGCTCTTCATGCGCGCCGAACTCGCCCGTCCGGGTACGCAGATCATGTCGAACGAGCAGTTCAACCAGGCGTTCACGATGCACGGCACCGTGATGCTGCTGATGTTCGCGACGCCGCTGTTCGCCGGATTCGCCAACTGGATCATGCCGCTGCAGATCGGCGCGCCCGACGTGGCGTTCCCGCGGCTGAACATGTTCGCGTACTGGCTGTACCTCTTCGGCTCGCTCATCGCGGTGGGCGGCTTCCTCACCCCGAACGGAGCTCCGGACTTCGGCTGGTTCGCCTACTCCCCGCTGTCGAGCGCCGTTCACACACCCAACGTGGGTGCCGATCTGTGGATCATGGGCCTGGCCTTCTCCGGCTTCGGCACGATCCTCGGCTCGGTCAACTTCATCACCACGATCATCTGCATGCGCGCCCCGGGCATGACGATGTTCCGCATGCCGGTGTTCTGTTGGACCGTGCTGCTGACCGGTGTGCTGGTCCTGCTGGCCTTTCCGGTGCTCGCGGCGGCCCTGTTCGCGCTGGAGGCGGACCGCAAGTTCGGCGCTCACATCTTCGACGCGGCCAACGGCGGCGCCCTGTTGTGGCAGCACCTCTTCTGGTTCTTCGGCCATCCGGAGGTGTACATCATCGCGCTGCCGTTCTTCGGCATCATCTCGGAAGTCGTGCCCGTCTTCAGCCGCAAACCGATCTTCGGTTACATCGGCCTGGTGGCCGCGACCATCGCGATCGCCGGTCTGTCCGTGACCGTGTGGGCCCACCACATGTACGTCACCGGCGCAGTGCTGCTGCCGTTCTTCTCCTTCATGACCTTCCTGATCGCCATCCCCACGGGTGTGAAGATCTTCAACTGGGTCGGCACCATGTGGAAGGGCTCGCTGTCCTTCGAGACCCCGATGCTCTGGGTGATCGGCTTCCTGATCACCTTCACCTTCGGTGGTCTGACCGGTGTCATCCTGGCCTCGCCCCCGATGGACTTCCACGTCTCCGACTCGTACTTCGTCGTCGCGCACTTCCACTACGTCGTCTTCGGCACCGTGGTCTTCGCGATGTTCGCCGGATTCCACTTCTGGTGGCCGAAGTTCACGGGCAAGATGCTGGACGAGCGCCTCGGCAAGATGACCTTCTGGGCGCTGTTCATCGGATTCCAGGGCACGTTCCTGGTCCAGCACTGGCTGGGTGCCGAGGGCATGCCGCGCCGCTACGCCGACTACCTGGCCGCCGACGGCTTCACCGCGCTGAACACCGTCTCGACGATCAGCTCGTTCCTGCTCGGCATGTCGATCCTCCCGTTCCTCTACAACGTGTGGAAGACGGCCAAGTACGGCAGGAAGATCGAGGTCGACGACCCGTGGGGCTACGGCCGTTCGCTCGAATGGGCGACGTCCTGCCCGCCGCCGCGGCACAACTTCCTCACCCTGCCGCGGATCCGCTCCGAATCCCCGGCGTTCGACCTGCACCACCCGGAGGTCGCGTCGAGCGACGAGGCGGTCGTCACCGGCTACCGGGACGTGGTCGAACCGGGCAGGGGCGCGGCACCTCCGCTCGGCGACGACAAGGGCGACCGGTGAGCGGTGTGGGGGGCGGAGCCCGCGACGGCGCCGACCTGGCGGCGGGCTTCGCCCGGCTGGAGGGCTATCTGATGGCCAACGCCCATGTCGTCGCGGCCCGGACGGCGGCCGAAGGGCTCGCCGACCGGATGCCCTGGCTGACGGCCGACGAGCGCACGGAACTCGTACGCCTCAGTACCGCGGACCGCATCCAGGCGTCCCGGGAGCAGTTCGAGGCGGTGGCGGGACGGGCGCGCGAACTGGAGGCCCAGTACGACGCCCGCTACCGGGAGCTGCGGCGCCGTGTCCTGTGCCGGACGGTCGCCTGCCTCACCGCCTGCCTCACGCTCTGTGCGACGGCCATCGTCCTCACCGCCCTGCGGTGACGGCGGTGCCGTCACCGGCCCGCGGACCCGCACCGCGGGGAGGGGTCCGGGTTCGCTTCCCGCGAGGACGGGCGCCCGGCGCCTGCTCGGCCGGCCGGTTCCGGTGACGCCTCTTCCCCTGGTGCCCCGGCCCCCGACCCCCGACGCCGGAGTGCGGGAGAAGGGGCGGCACAGCAGGGGAGTTGGGAGCCGAGCCGTGGCTCCGGGCGGAAAATCGGTGTCACCGTTGGCGCCCGCCTGGGTAGCGTCGCCGCGTGACCCCAGCAGATATCGCCGCCGTCATCTCCGACGGCGTACACAAGGCCATCCGGTCCGGACGCATCTCGGGAGAAGTGCCTCGGGAGATCCGAGTCGAGCGCCCCCGTCACCGCGGTCACGGCGACTACTCGACCAACGTCGCCCTGCGGCTCGCCCGGTCCGCGGGGCTGCCCGCCCGGGCTGTCGCCGAGGTGCTGGCCCCGCTGGTCGGCGCGGCCGACGGGGTCGCGAAGGCCGAGGTCGCCGGCCCCGGATTCCTGAACATCACGCTGGAGCGCGCGGCGATCGGCTCCCTGGCGCGAGACATCGTCCTGGCCGGTGACGCCTACGGCCGTACGGACCGGCTCGGCGGCCTCCGGCTCAACCTGGAGTTCGTCTCGGCGAATCCCACCGGTCCCGTGCACATCGGCGGTGCCCGGTGGGCTGTCGTGGGCGACGTGCTCGCCCGGCTTCTGGAGGCATCGGGCGCGGATGTGTCGCGGGAG
Organism: Streptomyces sp. NPDC049887; assembly: GCF_040656535.1. Taxonomy (NCBI): domain Bacteria; kingdom Bacillati; phylum Actinomycetota; class Actinomycetes; order Kitasatosporales; family Streptomycetaceae; genus Streptomyces; species Streptomyces sp. NPDC049887. Next base: position 72,296 of record NZ_JBFAMM010000031.1, read on the forward strand.
TACTACTTCAACGACGCCGGAGCGCAGATCGACAGGTTCGCCCGCTCACTGCTCGCCGCCGCGCAGGGCACGCCGGTGCCCGAGGGCGGCTACAGCGGCGCGTACGTCGAGGACATCGCCGCCGCGGTGCTGAGCCGGCGGCCCGAAACCCCGGGGCTGCCGGAGCCGGAGGCCCTCGCCGTCTTCAGGGCGGAAGGCACCGCCCTGATGTTCGACGAGATCAAGACGTCGCTCGCCGCCTTCGGCACCCGTTTCGACGTCTACTTCAACGAGAAGGACCTGCACGACCGAGGGGACCTCGACGCCGCCGTCGCCCGGCTGCGGGAGGGCGGTCACGTCTTCGAGGACGAGGGCGCGGTCTGGCTGCGCACCACGGACTTCGGTGACGACAAGGACCGGGTCCTGGTGAAGGGCGACGGCTCCTGGACCTACTTCACCGCGGACTGCGCGTACTACCTCGACAAGCGGTCCCGGGGCTTCGAGCGGGTCGTCGTCATGCTCGGCGCCGACCACGCGGGCTATGTGGGCCGGATGCGGGCCATGGCGGCCTGCTTCGGCGACGACCCGGACACGCACCTGGAGATCCTGATCGGCCAGCTGGTCAATCTGGTGAAGGACGGGGAGCCGGTCCGGATGAGCAAGCGGGCGGGCACCGTCCTCACCCTGGACGACCTGGTCGAGGCGGTCGGCGTGGACGCCGCTCGGTACGCGCTCGCCCGGGCCGGTGTGGACACGACGATCGACCTCGACATCGATGTGCTCACCCGGCAGTCGAACGACAACCCCGTCCACTACGTCCAGTACGCGCACACGCGGCTGTGCGCCGTGCGGCGCAGGGCGGAGGAAGCCGGGATCGGGAGGGGCGCGCCGCAGGACTTCGACCCCTCCCTGCTCACCCACGGGCGGGAGACCGACCTGCTGGGGGTGCTTGCCGGGTTCCCGCAGGTCGTCGCTGCCGCCGCCGCGCTGCGCGAGCCGCACCGGGTGGCGCACTACCTGGAACAGCTGGCCGGTGCCTACCACCGCTTCTACGACGCCTGCCGGGTCCTGCCGAGGGCCGGGGAGGCCCCGGACGACCGCACCAGGGCCCGGCTGTGGCTGACCGACGCAGGGAGAGTGGTGCTGTGCAACGGGCTGCGGCTGCTTGGGGTCTCGGCGCCGGAACGGATGTGAGCACACGGCCCCCGAGGTGAGCGGGCGACCGCGGACCCGCTCCGAGGGCCCGCCGCCCGTCCGCCCGCTCGAAGCCGGAGGCCGGCCGGCGGCGGAGGCGGGCGCGGCTACGCCCGTCGGCTGAACTCGGGGCCGGTCCGGGCCCGCGCGCGGACCGGCCCAGGCCGCCGGCGTGACGATGGAAGGGCAACGGAGTACCGCCGGCCGTGAAGGAGTCCACCGTGGCAGCCGAAGACACCACCCCGCCGGCCGGAGCGATCATCACGGTGTCGAAGGCCGACGGACCGCGCGCAGAGGTGGTCCTGGCCGGGGACATCGGGGCCGCGACCCTGCGCGAACTGGAGGAACGCCTCGACGCGCGCCCGCTGGCCGAAGCGGCCGAGTGGGTGGTGGACATGAGCGGGGTCGACCACCTCGACCTCGCGTGCGCGTACGCGCTCCTTCGGGCGGCCGGTCTTCGCGCGGAGCCCCCGGAGCTGACCATCCGGGGTGCGCGGCGCACGGTCCGGCGGACGCTGCGGCACGCCGGGCTCGACGCGATCGCCACGATCGTGGACTGAGGGGGCGACCGGTACCCGGGCCGCGCTGCCGCCCACCGAGTCCGTCCCTGCCGTGCCGCCGAAGCCCGCCCCGGCCGGACGAGGCGAACGAGGGAGCCCGCACGGGCGCGGAGACCGAGCGCGTGGCGGTCAGCCTCCCACGGCCTTCGCCCAGCCCCGGTCGACCGCCGACCTCGCCTTCTGCAGTTGGGCGTCCGTGGGGAACCGGGGCTCGCCCTCGACCGTCGGCAGCTTCGCGGCTGCGGCCCTGTCGAGGGTGCCGTCCTCGCGCATGGTCTCCATCAGGACCGGACGTGCGTAGCCCTTGAGCCGGAGGTTCTGGCCCGTCGTGCCGAAGAGGTACTCCTGCCACAGGCGGGCGGCAGCCGGATGGGGGGCGTTCCTGTTGACGGCCAGGGCGTAGTACTGGGCGAAGCTGCCGTCGAAGGGGATGGCGACGCGCCAGTCCACGCCCCTGCCTCGGAACCGGTCCGCGTAGTCGAGGTTGACGTAGTCCCAGTCGATGCTGATGGGCGTCCTGCCCGTCTCGACCGCGGCCGAGGTGGACTCGACCGGGTTGAAGTTGCCGCGGTCGTGGAGCTCGGCGAAGAAGTCCAGGCCGGGAGTGATGTCGTCGAACGACCCGCCGTTCGCGAGGGCTGCGGCGTAGACCCCAGCGAAGGCGGTGTTGGAACGCGTGGGGTCGCCGTCGAGGGAGACCATCCCCTTGTACCGGGGGTCCAGCAGATCGGCGAAGGTCCGGGGGCAGGGACTGACGCGGTGGGCGTCGCAGCCGATGGAGATGTAGCCGCCGTAGTTGTTGGTCCAGCGGCCCTCATCGCCGTCCTTCTGGTTGTCCGGTACCGAGCCGTACGCGGTCACCCGGTAGGGCGCGAGAAGGTTCTCGCGGACCGCTGTCCGGGCGAACGTGTCCCCCAGGTCGACGACGTCCGGGGCGTTGGCGCGCTTCCCGCTCCTTCTGATGGCGTCGATCTCGTCCTGGCTGGAGCCCTGGGGATCGTCGACCGTGACCTCGATCCCGTACGTCTTCTCGAAGTCGTCGATCAGTCCGCCGTAGTTGGCCCAGTCACGCGGAAGCGCGATCGTGTTCAGCGCACCCTCCTTCTTCGCCGCGGCGATCAGCCTGCTCATGCCTCCCGCCTCCTGCGCGGAGGTGGCGACCGACGGCTCGACGGGCGCGGACTTCGGCGTCTCGGCGCAACCGGCCAGCAGCGCGAGGGTGAGGCAGGCCGCGGTGGCTGCCGTTCGGACACGGGGTGCGCTCACGATGGCTCCAGGACGCGAGGGTCGGGAAGACGAACGGGGACGTACGAGCAGGGACGCAAGGGGCGGGAAGGGGCGGGGACGAGCGGAGCGGCGGGCGGCCGTGCGGTGTCGTGAGGACGCTCCTCACCGCGCCGAGCCGTCCTGCTCCCGGCCTTCCCCGGAGAGCGGCTCCGCCTCGTCGAGCAGGAGTTCGGCGAGCCCCTCCACCGACGGTCCGGCGCCGCCGTGGAGGGCGAGTTCGGCCCAGATGACCTTGCCGGTCGGTGTGTAGCGGGTGCCCCAGCGTTCGGTGAACCGCGCCACCAGGAAGAGCCCACGGCCGCCCTCGTCGGTGACCTCGGCCCGCCGCAGGCGTGGCGAGGTGCTGCTGCCGTCGGAGACCTCGCAGATCAGGGCCCGGTCGCGGACGAGCCGGACCGTGATGGGTTCGGAGCCGTAGTGGATCGCGTTGGTGATGAGCTCGCTGAGAACGAGTTCGGCGGCGAAGTCGACCTGCGCGAGGCCCCATTCCCGGATCCGGCGGACACAGGCCGCGCGCACGGGGCCGACCGCCGCCGGGTCGCGGGGCACCTGCCATTCGGCGATCCGGGTCGGGTCGAGCCGGTGGGTACGGGCCACCAGCAGCGCGATGTCGTCCCGGGGCCGGTCGGGTACCAGCGCCTCGACGACCGTGGCGCAGGTGGCCTCCGGTGACCGGCCGGGCCCGGCCAGCGCGTGGTGCAGCGCCGCCAGGCCGACGTCCAGGTCGCGGTCCCGGGCCTCGACCAGCCCGTCGGTGAAGAGCACCAGCAGGGACCCCTCGGGCACCGTCAGTTCGGCGCTCTCGCCGGGCAGCCCGGCCCCGAGGCCCAGCGGCGGGGACACCGGCAGCCGGGGGAAGCCCACGGTCCCGTCCGGGTGGACCACGGCCGGTCCGGGATGGCCGGCGGTGGCGACGGCGAGTTGCCCGGAGGTGGGATCGTAGACGGCGTACAGGCAGGTCGCCCCGGTGATGCCGCGGCCCTCCCCTTCGACGGCGTCCTCGTCGCTGTCGATCTGGGCCACCAGTTCGTCCACACGGCCCAGCAGTTCCTCCGGCGGGATGTCCAGGACGGAGAAGTTGTGCACGGCGGTGCGTAGCCGGCCCATGGTGGCAGCCGCGTGCAGACCGTGCCCCACGACGTCGCCGACGACCAGCGCGACCCGGGCACCGGACAGCGGGATGACGTCGAACCAGTCCCCGCCCACACCTGCGCGTGCGGGCAGATAGCGGTAGGCCACCTCCAGGGCCGACTGCTCCGGTACCCGGCTGGGCAGCAGGCTGCGCTGCAGTGTGACGGCCATGGTGTGCTCGCGGGTGTAGCGGCGGGCGTTGTCGATGCACACTGCGGCCCGGGCGCCCAGTTCCTCGGCGAAGGTCACGTCCTCCGCCTCGAACGGCGGGGAGCCGTCCGCCCGCCAGTAGTGGGCCGCTCCGAGCACCACTCCCCGGGCGCGCAACGGGACCACGATCAGCGAGTGGATGCCGTGCTCCAGGACCCGCCGGGCGCGGTCGGGGTCCTGCGCCTGCCAGCCCTCGGAAGCGCTCAGGTCCTCGACCAGTACCGCCCGGCCGTCGGCCGCGGCGGCGGCCGCAGGGTGGGCGGGGACGAAACGGATCAGCCTCCCGACGGGGTAGAGGAGGTGGTCCTCCTCCAGGCCCACGGCGGCGGTGCGGCGCATCTCGGCGCTCGCGCCGGAGGGTTCGTCGCCGTGCAGGACGGGGTCGAGGAGTTCGACGGTGACGACGTCGGCGAAGCGCGGTACCGCGACTTCGGCGAGTTCCTCGGCGGTGCGTGTGACGTCCAGGGTCGTGCCGATCCGCACCCCGGCGTCGTAGAGCAGTTGCAGCCGCCTGCGGGCGGTCTCGGCCCTGCCGGAGAGGGCCTGCAGCTCGGTGGTGTCCCGCAGCGTCACCACCCTGCTCGCCGGTCCCTGGGCGGTGGTGAACCGCTTGTTGACGGCGAGGAGCCGGTCACCCGCCAGGTGGACCTCGTCGGTGGCCGGGCGGTCGGACGTGAGCAGCCCGGCGAGGTCCGCGTTCAGTCCCAGCGCTCCCGCGTGGCGGCGTTCCGCGTCCTCCGGAAGCTCCAGCAGGCGGCGTGCCTCGTCGTTGGCCAGCAGCAGCCGGCCGTCGCCCCCGACGATCAGCACCCCTTCCCGGACGGCGTGGAGGACCGCGTCGTGGTGCTCGTACATCCGGGTCATCTCGGCCGGTCCCAGACCGTGGGTCTGTCTCCGGAGACGACGGCTCACCAGCGCCGATCCGCCCGCGGCGAGGGCGAGCGACCCGGCCGCGACCCCGAACAGGACCGGCAGTTGCCGGTTCACCCGGTCCTGCACGCTCCCCACCGTGACGACGGACGAGACGATGGCGACGACCGAGCCGCCGGTGTCCTTGACCGGGACGGCGGAGACGACGGAGAGCCCCAGCGCCCCCTGGAAGGTCCGGGTGAACGTCTTTCCCGCCGCCGCTTCCGCGTAGGGGCCGATGACGTGCTTTCCGATCTGCTTCGGGTCGCTGTGGGTGAGGGTGATCCCGTCCGGCCGGTAGACGATGATGGCGTCGACGCCGGCGGCCCTGCGGACCGCCTCCGCGGCCGGCTGCAGCGAAGCGGTGGGGTCGGGACTCTCCAACGCCTCCAGCAGTCCCGGTGAGTTCGCGAAGGTCTGGGCCGCGGTGAGCGTCCGGTGCCGGGCGTCCGTCATGCTGTCACGGCGCGCCTGTACGACGAGGGCCACCAGCGCGGCGAGGACGACCAGCACCACGACCGCCAGTTGCAGGAGGAACACCTGGCCGGCGAGGCTGCGCACGGCCAGCGGGGAAGTCGGGCGCCCCGGCCGTCCCCGGGCGCTCCACCGGCCGGGCGCATGACCATTCCCAGGCGGCTTCGGCGATCTGCGCCTTTTCCGCCCCAAAATTCGATGCATGGAGCATTTCTATCGTTTCCGGATGCCTGTCAGGGTGGGCCCGCTCCGCGATCACCCCGTCATCGCCTGCCGGAACGCCGCAGCGGTCGGCGGTACGCCTCATCGGCCCCGGCGGACCGTTCCTGTCGCACGGGGTCCGAGGACCCGGGCAGTGCCGGCTCTGACGCACGACGACCTGCGCGACGGCCTCGCGGCGCGGAGGCGCTCAGCCCGCGTCCGGGGTGTCGACGACGTCGCCCTCCTCGTCGACCGTGTGCGTACGCCAGTAGACGTCCCACTCGTCGTCGACCTTCTGCGGCACCTTGCCCTCGGGGTACCGCGTGTAGCCCTTCGGGGGCCGCTCCTCCTCGGGGACGCACGCGGAACCGGTGTTGCCCACCGCGATGACGGGGTACTCGCCCTCGCTGCGGATGTCGTCCCGGAAGGAGCATCCGGTGAGCGCCGCCGCGGCCACCGCGGCGGCGAGCGCGGCGGCCGCGACGCCGCACGGCCTCCCGCGGCGCTCGGGGGTGCCGGTGGGCCGGTTGATCCTGCGGAACACGTGCACGGCGGTCTCCTGCTCCGGTCGTTCGGTCTGCTCGTTCGGCACCACGGTCCTCCGCGTCGCCGGCCATGCCCTGAGTACGCCTGCTCAGGAGTGGGCCCGCGCATACTCAGCAGGGCGCGCGGACTTCCTCACGGCGCGTGCGACGGTGGGGCGAGCCGACTCGGCAGGGCGTGCTCCGGCGGTGCCTGACGGCCCGACCGGGTGCGCGTGCACGGCTCCCGGCAGCGGGGGCGGCTCACCCGCCGGGAGTCCTATCGGGCTGCCCGTTCGGTCACGGAGAGCAGGTGATGGCGTGTCACACGGGCACACTCGTGCCAGAACGGAACGGCGGTCAGGTACGCCCCGAGCGCCGAGAGGATGCCGAGCGAGACGTCCACGCTCAAGCGCCCCTGTTCGGTCCAGTACACGTCCTGCAGATCGAGCAGCAGGGCGAACTCGTCGGCGATCAGGGCCGTTCCCGAGCCGTAGGCGGCGGCGACGGCCGGGTGGCCCACCGCGCGTTCGTCACCGCGCACGGCGATGAGGCCGATGCCCGCCAGGGTCCCGATCCCGAAGTTGTAGTGGTGGAAGTGCCTGCCGGCGGTGGTGATGTTCCCCCAGGGCAGCCATCCGTCGCGGATGCCGTGTGTGACGAGCCGGACCGCGCCCCAGGTGACGCCGAAGGAGAGCCACGTCACGATCAGCGACCTCTTGGTCGGCGTCAGCTGCTGATCCGCCGATTCGCGCCAGCGTGCGACGAGCCCCGGCCGCCGGCGGTCCCGCCGGTGGGAGTCACCGCTCATGGAGGCGGTGCTCCGGATCCGGTGGAGCGGGATCGGCGTGCCGCTCCGCGGCTCCTCCTCCGACGGCAGCGTGTTCGCCCGAGGCAGGGGAGGCGGGCCGGAAGGCCATGGCGACGGCGCTCATGCAGTCGCGGCAGTACTCGTCGCGGCCGTTCACGGCGTCCGGTGTCCACACCGCCGTGCCGCTGACCGGCCGGGTGCACAAGGCGTCGCCGTTGCCGTCGAGGGCGTGCCACAGGAGTGTGGTGCCGCCCTCGGCCGTTGTCCGCTCGGCGCACATGCTGTACATCGGGCACCTCCGCCCCGGAAGCCGTTGAGGTCCGGTTCCATGAGAGTCCCGGGCCGTTCGGGATGCCACTCAAACGCCACCGAACGGGTGAGGTGCGTGGGCGGGCTGGTACGGGCCCCGTCGAGAGAGGCGGAACTCACCCGGGCGGAGGCGGTTTCCGCCCGGGTGAGTTCCGGCGCCACGACGAGCAGGACGGATCCGCGTCGTGAGGCGGCCGGCGGAACCGGCGGCGGGACGTCGCACGAATGTCCTTCGACCCGCCCGATCCGAGGATGTACGCGCTACGTGTGTTTCAGCCGCCGATCGTCGGCGACCCGACGGGGGAAGGACGAACATCCCCGAACGGAGGAGGCGCTCCCAGTGGAGTACGAGAACTGGCGTCACGAAGCGGCCTGCCGCGACGAGGACCCCGATCTGTTCTTCCCCATCGGCAACACCGGACCGGCCCTGCTGCAGGTGGCCGAGGCCAAGGCCGTCTGCGCACGGTGTCCCGTCCGGGAGCAGTGCCTCGAGTGGGCCATGGCCCACGGCCAGGACGCCGGGGTCTGGGGCGGCCTCGGCGAGGACGAGCGCCGCGCGCTCAAGCGCCGGACGGCGCGTCAGCGCCAGCGGGCGCAGCACGGTTCCGCCTCGTGATCGCCGCACCGTCCCGGCCCGGGACGGTGCGGCGGCATCGGGCCCCGGCGCTTCGCGGACACGGTCCCGTGCCGTGTCAGCCGGGGTTCGCCCCCGACAGGGCCAGGGCGGTCGCCAGTAGCACGACCGGCAGCAGTGGTGCCGCCGTCCTCGCGGTGCCGACGACGAGGGTGCCGAGCGCCGCCCCGGCCGGGACCGCCGCGAGCAGGGCGGCCCTGCCCCAGTCGGGTCGGCGGCGCGCCAGGAGATCGGTCAGCACGGCGGTGAGGAGCCCGGTCATGTACGTGGTGGAGACGCCCGGCGGCGCCGCTGCCCGGATCGTCGCGCTCTGACATCCCATCGCCAGGGCGGCGGTCCCCAGGAGGACGGTGCGCAGGTGTGCGGTAGGGCTGCCGTCCGACGCGAGCCAGCCGGCCAGGACGCCGCACAGCAGCAGCAACTCGCCGCTGAGCAGCGGGCGTACGCCCGGCCGGTTCCGGCGTTCGGAACGCTCGCAGTACCGGGTGCCGAGAAGGACCCCAGCGACGTATCCGGCCAGCGCCACGAGGGAGTTCCGCGCGAGCTCGGGGTCGGAGCCACCGACGGCGATCCCGACCAGGGCGAGGTTGGCGGTCATCACACTGACGAAGACCCCGCCGAGGGCGAGGAAGCTGATCGCGTTCAGGGCGCCCGTCAGCAGGGTCAGCATCAGGAACAGTGCCCGGGTCCGCGTACTCTCCGGCTTCGCGGGCGACGACGCGGGTGTCTCCATCAGGGCACCTCCCTGGAATGCGCACGCGCATGCGCGGTGCGGCGAACGGGACCGGTGGAGGTCCCGCCCCGCTCGGGCTCACCCCGACGGTCAGCCTAAGGGCTGCCGGGCGGAATCGGACGGGCGGCGGACGGCGTGGCCGGGAGGCGACGTCGACAGCGGCCCGCTGCGGAAGCGCTGGACCGAGGCGTCGTACGGACCGTTCGCGTTCCGGGTGTGCCGGGGTGGCGGACGGGCCCGTGACGGTCGGCGATGTGGACGGGACCCGGTTCAGTCGGCGATGTCGACGCCGTAGCCGCGGGCGAGCGCCGCGAGGCCGTGGTCGTAGCCCTGACCGACGGCACGGAGGCGCCAGAGCGGGCCGCGACGGTAGATCTCGGTGAGGAGCATCGTGCGCTCCGTGGTCGCTGCATCGAGCGTGGCATGGACCAGGGGGGCCGCACTGGTGCCGGGGCCGGCGCTGATGTGGATCGCGCCGACGTGGCCGAAGCGGGGGCTGCCGTCGATGGCGGCCGCGAGGACGACGCCTCTCGCGGAGGGGGGAAGCGCGGCGAGGTCGATGCTGATGGTCTGTTCGGTCGGGCCGTCGCAGTGCAGCCGCACCGCCCCGCCCGGGTTCTCCGGCGCGCCGTAGAAGACGAAGTCCTCGTCGTGGGAGACCTGTTCGTCCTCGTCCAGCACGAAGGCGACGACATCGATCTCACAGGCGGCCTGCTGCGCCCAGGAGGCGGTCACGGTCCAGCGCGGCGTCTGCGCGGGCCCGTACGGGGACGGGATGTCGATCACGCCGCCACGCGGGAGCACCTGCGTCGTCGCACGGCGGCCGGCGGGTCGTCGCGGCGCCTGGACGTCAGGTGCGTCGAGCCACGCGGCGGGGTGCGTGGGGAAGGCCAGCGACGTGACCCGGCGCATACGGCGGTCGGCGTCGCTCCCGGCGAGGAGCACGACGTCGGTGACGCTCGCGGACAGATTGACGGCCGCGGCCCCGCCGAGTTCGACGATACGGGTCCGCGCCGCGACCGCCTCGGGGTGCGTACCGCCGAGCACCAGTACGCGCCGCCCGGACAAGGGGCCGCGCGGGCGACGGGGGTGCCGGACCGTCCGCGGCGCTTCGGCCGTCTCCTCGGACACCGGCGGCGCGGGGGGCACCGCGTTCCCCTGACCCGAGGTGCGCGGTGCGGGAACGGGCACCCGTCCGGGAGCGGAGACCGCCGCCCGGGCCCGATCCGGACCGGCGGTCGTTGCCGAGGCGCCGGCCGGTGGGGGAGGGGCGTCCCCGGGCTCCCCGTGCGGCGTCCCTGGCCGCACGTCCTCCAGGAGGCGCAGGAAGGTCGGTTCGTCCACGAGCGGTACGCCCTCTGCGCGTGCCCGCCGGGCCTTGGCCGACCCGGTCGAGGAGTCGTTGGTGACCAGGACACTCGTGCGTCCGCTCACGGAGGCCATCATGTTCAGCCCGGCCGCGACGGCCCGGCGGACCAGTTCCGCGCGCGGGGTCCGGGTGTCTCCGGTGACGGCGACCTTCATCCCCTGCACCAGCGGCCCGCTTCCCGTGAGCCGTCCCGGGTTGCGGAAGGCGCACGGCGTCTTGGGCGGGTTCGGGGCGAACCGGGCATCCTGCCGCGGTGGGCAGGCCACCAGGGGCAGCGGCAGATCGAGCCGCGCCGCTTCCCGCAGGGAGGCGCGCAGGATTCCGGCGAGTACCCGGGTGTCGTCGAGGGCGTCGTGGGCCCGGGTCTGCGGGACGCCGTAGTGCGCGGCGAGGGTGCCCAGCTTCAGGTCGTCCGTGGGGGGATCCACCCGGCGGTTCAGCGCCAGTGTGCACAGTCGTCGGGCGACGGGCAGCGGCATGCGGGCCCGGGCGAACTCGTGCGCCAGGAAGTCGTAGTCGAACTGGGCGTTGTGCGCGACCAGGACCCTGCCCTGCAGCAGGCCGCCGATGCGTCCGGCCACCTGGTCGAAGGTCGGGGCGTCCCGCAGCAGTTCGGCCGTCAGTCCGTGGATGTGCACGGGTCCGGGGTCACAGCCGGGGTTGAGCAGTGTCGAGAACTCACCGGTCTGCTCACCGTCCGGACCCAGGGTCACCACGGCCACGGAGAGCACCCGGTCGCTCCGGGGGACCAGCCCGGATGTCTCCACGTCCACCAGAGCCCAATCGAAGTCGAATCCGGGCAGGTTGGCCGGCTCGAGAGCCGACGAAGCGAGCGACATGGCCGTAAGGATGATGTGTCAATGACCGGCCTTGCAACCCGTATGACGCATCGTCCGGATTCGTTCCCCGGCGCCCGACATGCCGGTGCCCTCTCTCAAGAGCGCGGGAACTCCGGCAGCCCGTCAGCAGCTGGTCCTCGTCATCCTGTGGCGTCGGGGCTGCTCGGGGCGGGTTGACACCGATCCCCCGGGAGCGCTGCCAGTAGCTTTCGCGCCCGGGACGCCGCGGGCAACAGCGTGCGGCAGACCGTGACGCGGGCCTACCTGCACCGGGGCTGACGACGGGACCCGGACGCGGCCGGGACCGCCTGCCCGCCCTGGTGCGGTGCGGGGAGGCGGCCGGCCCGTCCGGCCCGTGGCCGCCCCGGGATCCGGGCGGTGCGGGTGACGTGATCGCCTTCCGTGGGGGTGGGCATCACGGCACCGCCCGGGGTGGTGCGGCCGGCAAGGTCAGCCGGCCGCACCACCGCCGTCGGCGCCGCTCAGATCCAGTTGCGGCGCGCGGCCTGCCAGCCGAGCTGCATCCGGGTCGCCACCCCGGCGATGGTCATCATGTGCTGGATGCGGCGCTGCACGGTACGTCTGCTGATGCCCAGCTGCCCGGCGATCGACTCGTCCGTGATGCCGGCGACCATCAGGGACAGCAGGTGCTGGTCGTCGGCCGTCAGCGCCTCGGCTTCGGCCCCCAGGCCCGGCCCGCCGATCTGCCCCTCCGCGGTCACCCGCAGCGGGGCCCCGATCTCCCAGTACCGCTCGAACAGCGCGACGAGGGCCTCCACCAGGCTGCTGCCGCGGACGACGGCCGCCGTCACCTCGCGCGGGTCGCCCGCCGGACCGGCCGGTGCCAGCGGGCAGATCGCCACACTTCGGTCGGCGATCGCCATCCGAAGCGGCAACGCCGGTACGGCGCGCGCCGCTTCGCCCGCACGCACCGCCCTGACTACGTTGTCAACGGACCCGGAGTCGTCGAAGAACGCCTGCTCGTACAGGACCCGGTAGCCGACGCCGCGCGCCAGGGCGTCGAACTCGGCCCGGTTGGTGCCGGACGGCATGGCCACGTACTGGGCCCTGCAGAACCACAGCAGCTCCTCGCGGGCGCTGTCCTGGACCTGCTGCAGCCGCTGGCGCAGCCCCCCGGCCCCGGTGATGAGCTCGACCACGTCGCTCGCGTCGCGGATCCAGGCGTTGCGCCGATAGGCCTCCATGAGTTCGGACACCGCGGCACGCGCCTTGTCCAGGTCGTCGGCGTGGCGTTCGATCCTGGGGCGCAGCGCGAGGTCGGGCGGGTTGGCGGCGAACCGCCCCGGAACCCCCTCCACCCCGCGGGCCAGGCCCTTGTGCTCCAGCGCGACGAGCAGCCGCCCGGCGGTCCCGGCATCGAGGCCCGTCGTCGTGGACACCTCGTCGGCCGACGCCGCGACGGCGGCGACGAGCGCGCGGTACACGTCGGTCTCCGCGGCCGACAGCCCCAGCGCCTCCAGCATGTTGTTCCTCCCCAGCCCCTCGCCGGTCGTGCCGGCATCACACTGCCACTGCCCCCGCACACTTCGACACCGCGGACCGGAGTCCCGTTCCGCCCGCACCGTCCCGCCGCCGCGTCCCCCTGCGCGGAAGGCGGTGCGGACACCGTGCCGGGACGAGGATGGCACGGCCGCACGCGTTCCGGATCAGGAGGCCCGCTCCGTGGGCGGGGTGGGGCGCCGCGGAAGACGTCCCCGGTCGTACGCCGTCTCGACGTCCCGGAGCCGTCGTGTCGCTCCGCGGTCCGCTGCGCTCGACTCGGAGCGACGGAGTCCGCACCGAGCAATGGCCGTCGGCGCCGGTCCGTCGGCCCGGGTGCCGTCGTCCTCGCGGCGATGGGTTCGCGGCGGTGGGTTCGCGGCCGGCGCGCCTGCGGTGCGCCGGGTGTGCCCGTCCCGCGGGGCCGGATGTGCCCGGGGCGGCCGGTCCGCCGGATCCGGCCATGCCGCCCTCCGGGCCGGCCGGCCCGTCCGTCGTCCGGGGAACGCGCCGAGCCGTGGGCCGAGTCGGCCGGGCTCTCCCGCAACTACGCGCGTCCTGCTGCGTTGACACAAAGCTGTCGCCCCACCTGCATCAAGCTGACAGGCTTCCGTCCGTTGTAAGTGCCCGCGCCCTGGCAGGGTCGCACGTGGCGAACATCCCCCACCCGTAAGCCACAACAGGGAGCTCACGTGTACCTGATGTCACTTGCGAAGAGACCCTTCCGGGCCACGCGGGCCGGTCTCGTCGCCGGACTCGCGGCCGTCTCACTCGTCACGACCGCCGGTGCCGCCGCGGCCGTCCCGATCACCGCCGCCGCGTCGGGCGTCCCCGTCACCGCCACGACCGCCGCCGCCGGTCCCACCGCCGCCGTCCGGAGCGGGGCCGGGCTCGCGCACCTGCCGGAAGAGCTCACCCCAGCGGAACGGGCGGCGGCCGAGATCGTCTGCCGCCACCTGGAGCACGCGGCCCGCCACGGTGCCGTCCCGGAGGAAGCGCTCGCCCTCTGCAAGCACGTCAACGGCTGGGACTAGGCGGGCGTGCCGCGATGCGGTTTCAGCTGCTCGGACCGTTGAGCATCACCGACGGTTCCGACACCGTCGTCCTCCCGCCCTCCAAACCGACCATCCTCCTCGCCTCCCTGCTCCTGCACGCCAACACCGTCGTCTCGGTCGAGTACCTCCAGCGCACCATGTGGGGCGAGGAGCAGCCCGCGACGGCCAGAGCGGCACTGCAGACCTGTGTGCTGCGGCTGCGGCGGCTGTTCGTGAAGCACGGTGTCACCGGCGCTCCGATCGAGGCCGTACCCGGCGGGTACCGCATCTGTGCGGGGCCGGAGTCCCTCGACCTGATCGGCTTCCGGGAGAGGGTGCGTCTGGCCGCGGCGCACGCCCACGACCCGGAGCGGGAACTGCACACCCTGGAGGAGGCGCTGTCGCTGTGGCAGGGGCCGCTGCTCGCGAACGTGCGCTCGGACGTACTGCGTCGGGACGAGGTCCCGCGGCTCGCGGAGGAGCGGCTGCGAACCGTCGAGAAGGTCTGCGACCTGCAACTCGCCCTGGGGCGCTGCGGTGAGGCACTGGTCGCGCTGTGGGGTGTCACGCGCGCCCATCCGGGTCACGAGCGCTTCCGCGAGCAGCTGATCCAGGCGCTGTACCGGAGCGGCCGGCAGACGGAGGCGCTGGCGGAGTACCGGAAGGTGAAGGCGTACCTCCGCTCCGAACTGGGCGTCGACCCGTCACCGGCGCTGCGGGAACTGGAACTGGCCATCCTGCGCGGCGACGACCTCGGGCGCGCCGTTCCCGCTCTCGCGGCGGTGGCCCCGTCGCGGCTCCCCCTCCCGGCGGCGGCCCGGCGACGCGCCGCGCCACCCGCTGTGCCGGCGGCGCCGGTCGCGCCCGTCCCGCCCCTGCAGGCGTGGCCGGTCCCGGGCGCGGTGTCCGGCGTCGCCCCGGCGCCGGTCGGCGCGGACGCCCCGGCAGACGACTCGCGTCGTCCTGCTGCGGTGCTGCCTCGACCCGACGCCCTACCACCCGCGGGGCGGCCCGGCGGCGCTCCGGGCGACGGCGGTGAGTCGGGCCCGTCGGCGACCGCGCGGGCGCTTCCCGCGGCGGCCACCGACGGACCCGCCGGCGTTCGTG